>CAJBVC010000876.1 GCA_903958915.1 uncultured beta proteobacterium | reverse complement strand
GGTCCTTTGATACCGCACGCAAGGGAATGGGGTGTTGAGTTCGAATCCTTGTTTGGGATCAGAATTCAACTTTCAGGGGTATGTAGCTGTTTGTTTGTGTGATTCGTTCTGCTCCGCCAGTTGTAAAGAGCCCCGCCCCGTGCGGGGTTTTTTGCTTTGGGGTCCTGACTGCGGCATTCACAGTGCAACCGAAATCCATTTTCAAACGACGTATTCTTCTCAAGATTTCCTGACCTTTGAGGTCCATTGGTTTGGCAGTATCCCGACACACCATGATTGCGGTGTTGAATAGCTTGCTTGATATGTGTAAAGAAATGCTTTACACTTTTGTGCATGATTGAGTCGTTCAGGCACAAGGGACTTCAAGAGCTTTTTGACAAGGGTTCCAGCGCGAAGCTGCAAAAGGCGCTGACAGAGAGGGCGCTTCGTCGACTCGATGCCATTGACATTGCCAAAACTCCGGAGGCTTTGAATGTCCCAGGTTTTGATTTCCACGTACTGCAGGGGAAGCCCAAGCGCTACAGCGTGCATGTCAACGGTCCTTGGTGCATCACCTTTGAGTGGCTGGGTGAAAACGCAGTCAGAGTTGATTTCGAGAATTATCACTAGGAGTGAATGATGCGTAAACGTGTACCGACCCACCCCGGAGCCATCCTGAGGGAAGATGTGTTGCCCAGCTTGCCTGGCATAACTGTGAGCGCCTTTGCCCGAAAATTGGGCGTTTCCCGCCAGACTTTACATTCTGTGCTGGCCGAGCGTAGCGGCGTGTCAGCAGAGATGGCGTTGCGCCTCGGAACGCTCCTTGGCAATGGGGCACAGCTCTGGTTGGACATGCAGACCCAATTTGACCTGTGGCAAGCCCAGACCAAATTGCAGGCTGAACTTGGTCAGATAAAGCAACTTGAACGGTTGGCAGTGGCTTGACCTGAATTTCGAATCTCCAAACCTACCAAAACGATGTCCAATGGAAGCGGAGTAAGTTTGTGCTGTAGTGTCGTCTGACCCGCCAGTTGTAAAGAGCCCCGCCCCGTGCGGGGTTTTTCGCTTTGGGGTCCTGACTGCGGCATTCACAGGGGTGGACGGCACGCTGAATTCACTGAGCTTGCGCGCAAACTGCAAGGATGCATCCCGAATGTCTAATTCGGTGGCAGGCGGTTCGAAATTGAAAAGGGTCCTAGTGTTTCGGCACATGGGTTCACCTTTGGTCAATATTCACCGGCTTGACTCTGTTCTGACTATCGCCGTTGCAACTGTGAGTTCTTGCCCTTGTCGTCGCAAGTAAGCACGAAATCGCCATGGATTCCATTGGTGGAAATGAATTGCGTCAGAAATGATGCCGGAAATTGAATGGAAGTGCCATCCTTGCATTGCGCCACAACCTGATTGACAGAGCCACTGTAGTAGTTCAGGTACCGCTGTGCCGAAATGTCGAGGTGGAACTCAAATCGCTTCATGCGCTCAATCAGTGGCTATGCAGTTTTTCTTGCAACCAGACCTTAATGAGGGACTGGTAAGGTACGTCACGGGCATTGGCTGCAATCTTGATCGAATCCAGCAAGTGTTGCGGCAATCGTAATGAAATTGTCTTCGTCGTTGGCTTCAAGTTTGGCAGCGTCACCTTCTTGGCTTTAGGCCAATCAAGATGATCGGTGGAGTCGTGCGTTTCCCAGTACGCGCGCTCCTGCGCTTCGTTCACGAACTTCGGAATGACTTTAGTCTGCTTGGTCATGAATGTACGTTACCACCATATACAAAATTTGAATCACGACCATATTCGTCCTCACACACGGTAAACCACATCGGGACTGGCATTGCGCGTTCTTGCCGCTACCAGCATTCGTTCCTGGGGTGTTTCAGGGGTCAGCACGAGTTGCTTGGAATCTTCAACGCGGATAGCCTCTGGATGTTCCAATCGGATTGTCTTCTCCGATACCCGGTTGTGGGTAATCATCCAGCGGCCCGCCCACTCGATGCGCCAAAAGTAGACTTCTTCAGTAATCATGATTCATGCATAATACTGGATATATGTACAGTTTTCAAGGAAATTTCTAGGTCCATGTGTTACTCAGCACAAATCTGGGCGGAGTACAAAAAGTACTGCCGTGCCTACGGTGCTCGGCTGGACATTGGCGCCTACGCCGAACTGTTTTGGGGTCGGCTGGAGGACGCACGCATCAAGATCCCGAAGGCGATGGAAGGGGAGTTCGCATCTCCTGAAAGCGATCAGGAACACCACATCAAAGTGGCCATTGACCAGCACCGAATGCAGCAAGCCTCCATACTGGAGCAGGAACTGTTCAAACAGCGAAAACGTTTGGCTGACTCTGAAAGAACACTGCTGACCAAGACCACCAAAGCTGCAACCGAAGGCAAGCGCATTGCGTCCACGAAGATTGAATGGGCGTTGTCCAAATTGGCGGATATGCGTCGTACCGAACTCAAGGAAGGCGACAGCCGTATTTATCCTGGCTATTACGCTCCGGTCATGATGATGGAAAACGGCGAGCGGGTCATCAAGCCGATGCGCTACCAGTGCCGACCAGCGGGCAAACCTGCGTTCTATGACACCAAATACCCGGGTACGTACAACGCTCGGCGAGACAACTTGGAAGGATTCTGGAAAGGGCAGTTCGGGTACAGCCACGGCCTGATGATCGTCAATGCGTTTTATGAACATGTTGCCCAACCCAAGGGCGAGGGTGGTGAGAAACAAAACGTAATCCTGGAGTTCAAACCGCGACCAGCTCAGGACATGGTGGTGGCCTGCCTGTGGTCAAGGTGGAAGGGTGAGGGTGAGTCGAACCTGTATTCGTTCGCGGCAATCACGGATGAACCGCCTGAGGAGATTGCGTCGGCAGGGCACGACCGATGCATCATCCCCGTCAAGCCGGAGAACATCGATGCCTGGTTGAACCCGAATCCAACCAAGTTGGCTGATCTTTACGCCATTCTGGATGACCGTGAGCGACCCTATTACGAGCATCGGATGGCGGCGTAGGGATTGGTCACACTGTGGATTCGGAATTGCCAGCGTTGAAGCGTATTCATGCAAAGCGTTTGCGTGAGGTGTACCGATCTGCAGGTTGGCCGTGTCTTGACGTGGTGGAAATCGAACTATTGGCGGCTGGTCTGCTGGAACGTGTCGTAAACAATGGTGGTATAGAGTGTGTCCGTGTAACCGACGCGGGTATCAACTATTTGGTGGAATCGGCGGCTAACCCAATCAACACAATCGAGGAGCGGCAAATGACTGAAAGAACAGGGCGTTGCCTTTGCGGCGCAGTGAGTTTTAAGCTAGCCACAGAACCGCTGTTAACCCGCGTCTGCTGGTGCCGGGACTGCCAGCACCTTGCAGCCAATGGAACCGTGAATATGCTGGTCGCTGCAGACGGGCTGACGGTTTCAGGACCAATGGCAGAACACACCAAAACTGCAGACAGCGGCAATGAAGTGATTCGTCAGTTTTGTCCCACTTGCGGTACGCACTTATTCGCGAAATCATCGGCCCGTCCAGCGTTTCGGGTTATTCGGGCTGGCAATCTGGACGATCCGTCGTCCGTTAAACCAAGTGTCAACATTTGGGCTGCAAGTGCACCGAGTTGGGCATGCCTTGATCCAACGCTGGAGCGGGTGGAACACCAACCTTTGCCACCCAAGCCGACACCATCCGCTGGTCAATAGCTATGCGTACTGCCATGAAGATCACCGTTGAAACCGTCATCCAAGCACCAGTCGTCAAGGTCTGGAGTGCCTACACGACACCTGAAGACATCATGCAGTGGAACGCTGCCTCTGATGATTGGCACACTACCAAATCAACGGTTGACTTGCGTGAGGGTGGGGCGTTCACTTCTCGTATGGAAGCCAAAGATGGCAGCTTCGGCTTCGACTTTGCTGGAACGTACACCAAGGTCGTTCCTAACGAGCTGATTGAGTATGCCTTCGGAGACCGAACAGGAATAGTCGAATTTGAGAGTGGTCCAAATGGTGTCACAGTACGAGTGACCTTCGACGCTGAAACTGAACATCCGATTGAGCAGCAGCGTCAAGGGTGGCAAGCGATCTTGAACAACTTTGCCAAGCACGTCAATTCTCATAAGTGACTGCGGCAATCGAGCGGTCTTGGCAATCACGACCGTCTGCATTGGCACCGTGGAGTCTGCCGTGACACGATGGTGCTCCTCCACGGATTCATCAAGAAGGCGCAGAAGACTCCGAAACCGGAATTGGACTTGGCCAAAGAGCGGCTCAAACTTCTGAAGAGGCAAAAATGAAAAAGCAAAATATTGGAAGCGATTTCGATGACTTCCTCGCTGAGGAGGGCATGCTCGAAGAGGTAACCGCGGTGGCGGTAACAATGTGCTTTGCAATTCCCTGTTAGGTCTACATAAGTTCCCTGTTAACGGAAATTTTCACCAGAGACGGGTTAGGTGCAGACTACGCCCACCTCCAGTCACAACGGCCTGTAGCTATCAAAGTAATAGCGCAGACCGTTTTTACTTGTCCCAGAATCTATGTCCAAAGCACACACTACGGACTGGAGCGACTGTTGAACCGACTTTCTGTGACACTTGGCCTCAGGCGAACTCACTATGCAGACATCTATGCTTGACAATTCCCAGCGCAGAACCGGCTTCATGGTGCTCCACGGTAACCGCCTGGAAGACCTGCGCGATCTGGTTACCCAATTCCTGAAGTCGCAGCCCTTGCCCCCATTGCAGCCAGAAGTGTTTCTGGTGCAAAGCAATGGCATGAAAAACTGGTTGGAGATGGCGTTGTCGTCGGACGATGCCTTGGGCATTTGTGCGGCGACACGCATGGAGTTGCCAGGAAGCTATCTCTGGCAGATCTACCGCAATGTGTTGGGTGTTGATGCGGTTCCCCACCAGATGCCCTTTGACAAGACGGGCTTGGTGTGGCGACTGATGCGGCTGTTGCCTGCGCTGGCGGGCGAGAACGCGGTGTATGCGCCGCTAGCACGCTATTTGAGTGGGGGTGGCGACGATCGCAGGTTGTACCAACTGGCACAGCAAATTGCCGATGTGCTGGATGGCTACCAGAGTTACCGCTCCGACTGGCTGGGTGATTGGGCGGCAGGCAACGACTGTCTTCGCTCACACGCCGGTAAGCCTGTGGGCCTTGAAGCCACCCAATCCTGGCAAGCGCAGTTATGGCGCGATATTCGATTGGATGTCGGTGAGAAGCTCGCAGATGCGTCACGTTCGACTGTTCACGCACAGTTTATGCAGAAGCTCAAAGCGCTGGTCCAAGCGTTCAAGGCCTCTGACCAGGTTCCCATGGGATTTCCGCCACGCATCGTGGTCTTTGGAATTTCATCGTTGTCGATGCAGTCCGTTGAAGCACTGGCGCTGTTGGGGCAAATCAGCCAAGTCCTGATGTTTGTGCAGAACCCTTGCCAATACTATTGGGGTGACATCGTGGAGGGACATGACCTTTTGCGACAGCAAGTCCGCCAGCGGCAGCTTGCCAAACCTCCGCGCACTGGCTTAGAGGAGCATGCCAGAGCGTTGACTCCAACGCACCCTTTGCTGGCTTCTTGGGGCAAGCAGGGGCGTGATTACCTGCACTTGCTCGACGACTTTGATCGCGTTGAGGAGTATCGGGATCAAGTTGGGCGAGTGGATGCGTTCGTTGATCCGGTAAGCGTTTCGCAGAATCCGACGCAACTGGCGCAATTGCAGTCGGCCATTTTGCATTTGGATCCACTTCCTGCCGCAGCGGTCCCGTTGTCACCAGGAGACGACTCGATCACTTTCGTCACGACGCACTCAGCGCAACGTGAAGTGGAGGTACTGCACGACAACTTGCTGGCGTGGTTTGAGGCCAATCCTGACCTGCATGCACGCGATGTCATGGTGATGGTGCCGGATATGGAAGCCTTCGCGCCGCACATTCACGCCGTATTTGGTCGCTTTGCACGGGGCCAGTCCCGCCACGTCCCGTACTCGGTCGCAGACACCACAGCACGGCAGACGCCCATGGTGAAGGCTTTGGAGCTTCTGCTGTCGCTGCCAACGTCCCGTGTGTCCCTGGTCGATTGGCTAAGTCTGCTCGAAGTCTCGGCCGTCAGACACCGGTTTGGTTTGGACCCCGCTGAGGTTGACCAATTGCAAACGTGGCTTGCCACTGCGGGGGTTCGCTGGGGGTTGGATGCCAAGCACCGTCAGGCGTGGGGTGTATCTGCGGAAGTTCCAGGTGCGGACCAGAACACCTGGGCATTTGGTCTCAAGCGTCTGCTGCTGGGCTATGCGGTGGGACAGGGTAGTGCGTGGTGCGGCACTTTGCCACAAGCAGCGATCAGAAGCTTGGATGCGCCCCTGGTCAGCAAACTGCTGAACTGTGTTGATGCGATCAGCCTCACTTTGACTGAACTCCATGGCGAGAAGTCCCCGGATGCATGGTCCGCGCTGATGGAGGGGATCGTTGGACGCTTCTTTGAGGCAACGGATGATGCTGAAGAACGCCTTATTCAGCGCGTCCTTGAGCCATTGGAAATTTGGCAGAAAGAGTGCGATGACGCGCAGTTCGTGTCGTCGATATCGTTGAGCGTCTTACGGGAGCATTGGCTTTCGCAGATTTCCGAGGGCGGGTTGCACCAGCGCTTTTTTGGCGGCGGCGTGCAGTTTGGCACTCTGATGCCGATGCGCTCCATTCCGTTCAAGGCGATCTGCCTGCTCGGGATGAACGATGGCGACTACCCCAGGCAAACTTCACCGCGTGACTTTGACCTCATGGCGCAGAGCTGGAGGGCGGGTGACCGGTCCCGGCGTGAAGACGATCGGTACCTGTTTCTGGAAGCTTTGATGTCGGCGCGCGAGCGGCTTTACATTAGTTGGCAGGGGCACCGCGCCACCGACAACACTGAGCAACCGCCATCGGTGCTCGTGGCGCAGTTGATCGACTATCTGAATGCGGGGTGGACGCCACAGCGGGTGGTTCAGGCACAACCATTGCAGCCGTACTCGGAAGCCTATTTCTTGAAAGCGTCACCACTCCAGACCTTCGACCAAGAATGGGCGCGGGTGCATGGCAATGTAGTGAACGAGGGGGAAACCACCGGCATGGCCAGCGAAGTTGCTCTGCCGACGGCATTGACGCTCGACGAATTGCGTCAATTGGTGCGGCAGCCGGTGGAGGTCTTCTTTCGGTCCCGCCTTCGTGTGCAGTTTGACGATGTGACCGAGGCGCAGCAGGAGTTGGAACCGTTTGCCCTGGATGGTCTTGAAAACTACGAGATTGGTCAAACGTTGCTGAAAGCCGGTGATGCAAGCCGTGCATTGACAGAGCTAAAGCTCAGTGGCAGCCTGCCGATGGTGGCATTTGGTGACCGTCAGGTTGCCAAGTTTGAACGTGAACTAGACGTCGTACTGGAGCGCCAATCGCTGTGGCGCGAGAAGTTTCCCTTTGAAAGCCCAGCACTGTCGATTGCCTTGGAAATCAACGGCACTCCCGTAACCGGTACCCTGCATGGTTTGTGGAGCATAGATGAAAGCGAGTCGACCACAGCAGTCGACGGATCGAACCATTCGCGCTTGCAGATCCGCCAACGGCTGGGGGCCGTGCTTGAAGGCAGTGGCGACGACCAGTGTGGTCGAGGGCACATCCTTGCGGGTTTGTGGGTCAACCACTTGGCGGCATGTGCCTCTGGTATCCATTTGACCAGCGCCCAGCTAGGGTTGGACGGACAGATCATCTTTGCGCCAATGGCCAAGGAAGATGCGGTTGCTACCTTGCAAGGCTTGGTTGAGGCCTATTGGGAGGCCTGGAAGAGGCCGTTGCCCGTGGCCTGCAAGACAGCGTGGTCCTACCTGCAAGCGCAAGCCAAAGCCGAGCGCGTTGCCGTGGACAAACCCGACAAGGTGAAGGATCCACATGAAGTGGCCCAAGCGAAGTTTGAAGGCGGTTTCAAGCGCGAAAGTGAGCTGACATCGTCGGCCTATCTGACACGCGCGTTTGATAGCTACCAGGATATCGAAGAGGAATTGCCGCTGTGGGCCGAACGGCTCTACGGCGCAATGGCGGCACATGCGACGTTGAACTTGCATGTGGAAATGGAGGCAGCGGCATGACCGAAGCACTGAGCACCCTCACGATGCCGCTCAACGGCTTACGCATCATCGAAGCCTCCGCCGGAACGGGCAAGACCTGGACGCTGGCGGCACTCTACGTTCGTCTGGTTCTGGGGCATGGGCGAAGCGGTGCGCAGGAATCTGCTGCGCTCTATCCGCCGCAAATTCTGGTCATGACGTTTACCGATGCGGCGACGTCGGAACTGCGTGGGCGTGTTCGCGAACGCCTGGCGCAAGCAGCACGCTTCTTCAAAGAGTTGGTTGCGGACGGGAAGGCGGACGCTCCTGCAGCAGATGACTTCTTGCGCGACCTGCGCGCAGAGTTCACGATCGAGCAATGGCCGCAGTGTGCTCACCGGCTGGACATGGCCGCACAGTGGATGGACGACGCGGCCATCTTCACCATTCACGGCTGGAGCAGTCGCATGCTCAAGAGCCACGCATTCGACAGCGCCAGCCTGTTCCAGCAGAGTCGGGTGGAAGACAGCGACAAGCTTCGCTTGGGTGCCGTACAAGACTATTGGCGCAAATGGTTCTATTCCCTGACTTTGGACCAATTGGGAGCGCTCAAGTCGGTCGGTTCCAACCCCGAAGAACTGCTGAAGAATTTGAAACCTCTGTGGTCTGCAACAGACAACGCGCCCGGGGTTGTTCTGCCGGTGGGCAGGGACCCGCACACAGTGATTGCCCATTGGGACGTCTGGAACCATCAGTTTCAGACCCTTGAAACCAATGTGCGAGCTTTGTGCACCCCTGAACTGGTCGTCTTGCTCGACAACGTGATCGCAGCAAGGGCGCTGAAAGGTTACCTCAAGGTCTGGCCCGCAAAGTTGGCACAGTGCCTTCAAGGCGATTCCATCGTTTTACTGAACAAGAAAGACAAGGAGTCCGCCGTCACTTTACTCAACCGCTTCGCAACGACTGCATTGGTAAGCAAAGGCTGGGGTGAGGCGGGTCACCACGCCATTTTTGGACAAATTGAAGCGCTGTGTCTGCACTTGCAGTCTGAGCCGGACGTTGCTACCGAATTGCTCAACCATGCCGCTGCGAATGTGGCATTGGCCTACCGCAGTGCCAAGGACGAGTTGGCCCAGTTCGACTTTTCAGACTTGCTGCAGTGCCTCTACTACGCGTTGCAGGCCAAAGATGGGCGACTGGCCAACGCGATTCGACAGCAATTCCCCATTGCCTTGGTGGATGAGTTTCAAGACACCGACCCCTGGCAATACGGCGCACTGTCAAAAGTCTACGGCGAGTCCCCGAGTCCGGATACGGGTCTGATCATGATTGGCGACCCCAAGCAGGCAATCTACAGCTTTCGCGGTGCCGACCTCAACACCTACTTGGCGGCGCGTGATCAGGCCCAATCGATTCATACCCTGTCTGGGAACTTTCGCTCGACAAAGGAACTGGTTGCCGCCGTCAACCATGTGTTCGCGCATGCACAGGAACCCTTTGGCGCAGTCCCTTTCGACACCGTGGTGGCGTGCAATGCCAACGTCAG
>CAJBVC010000875.1 GCA_903958915.1 uncultured beta proteobacterium | reverse complement strand
ACGCCCATGATGCTCGACGCTGCTGGCAAAGACCCTGCCTACCAGGGCCACATCGTCAACACCGCCAGCATGGCGGGCCTGCTCAATGCACCCAACATGGGCATTTATGGGGCCAGCAAACATGCAGTCGTCAGCATGAGCGAGACCCTCTACCAGGACCTCGCGCTGGTGACCGACCAGATTTCCGCCAGCGTGCTATGCCCCTTCTTTGTGCCAACCGGCATCAGCCAGAGCCACCGCAACCGTCCGCAGGAGTTGCAGTCTTCCAAGCCCACCCGCAGCCAGCTCATTGGTCAGGCCATGAGTGACAAGGCGGTGGGTAGCGGCAAGATCACGGCCGCCGAAGTGGCACAGAAAGTGTTTGATGCCATCACCGCCAACCAGTTTTATATCTACAGCCATCCCAAAGCAATTGGCTCGGTGCAAACCCGCATGGAAGATGTGCTGCTCTCGCGCAACCCGACCGATCCGTTTGCCCACAAACCGGAGCTGGGCGTGGAACTGCGCAAAGCGCTTCGTTCTTGAGTTCTTTACGATGCGCGCCCTACAATGCCGCGCATGTTCCAACCCTCGCGTAATCCGTGAAAAAACCCGCATCTGAATTGCCGCTGGCTTGGTTGTTGGGCCGTGAGTCCTACCAGCGCGTGTGCGTACGTTTCTGGTTGATGACCTCGGGTGTCTATGCCGTGATGCTGGTGGTGATGGGCTATGCGCAGACACAGGGTTTCATCAGTGTGGTGCACTCGGAAATTTTCCGCTGGGTGTCGCTCAGTGGCCTGGCATTTTTCTACCTGTGTTTGCGCAGTGGCTGGAGCAAGCGTTTTGTTGATCGCGCCATGACCGCCCAGCAAATGATGTATGCCATCGTCATGCTGGCAGGTGCCTACGTGGCGGCACCGGCCCTGCGCAGCGCCATGCTGATCACGGTACCACTGGTTCTTACTTTTGGCGGCTTTACCTTGCCCCCGCGCCGCTGCCGGCAGATGGGCATATTTGCCGTGGCGGTGCAAGCCATTGCGATAGTCATGTCGTTGGCCTCTGGTGGGCAGGGGCAGGGCGGCGCGTTGGAAATCATGGTCTTCATCGCCTGCGCGGTGGTCTTCACCATGTCAGCCGATATGGCAGGCCGGCTCAGCGCCATTCGGGAACAACTGCGTGTACAAAAGCGCGAACTGCGCACGGCCATGGAGCGCAACGACCAGCTCGCACGCCATGACGAACTCACCCAGTTGCCGAATCGACGCCATGCCCTCGAGATGATGGAGTACGAAGGCAAACGGGCCCAGCGCGACAAGGTGCCGCCGTGTATCTGCATGATGGACATTGACCATTTCAAGCACATCAACGATACCCACGGCCATGCTGCGGGCGACGAGGTGCTGCGGCTGTTGGCCCACCACGCGGTACCGGCATTGCGTGCGCCCGATATTCTGGCGCGTTGGGGTGGAGAGGAGTTCATCCTCATCATGCCGGAAACTCCGCTGGAGATTGCAGTGCTGGTGGTGGACCGGTTGCGCAGCGCATTGGCCAACGCCCACATCTGGAAAGACCGACCCGAGCTCCAGGTCACCTTCTCGGCAGGCATCGCATCGATGCAGCCCTCCGAGACCATTCAGGACACGGTAGCCCGTGCCGATGCCGCGCTGTACCGCGCCAAAGAAGCCGGGCGCAATCGCACCGAGCAGGCCTGAGCGCTACATTCTGTCAATTACGTGGGCAAAAGCCTCGACCTTGCTCCAGTCGGTAAATTCAAAAGTACCTTTGGGGTCGGTAGGCCCTTTGGTCATCCACATGATGAAGCGAATGACGGTGCGGTCAGCCCAGCCCAGCTTGGGGTAGTCGATACGGCCAGCAAACACACCCAGCCGCGTGGGTTGCCAGCGCACCAGTTTCAGGAACTTCACCATGTAGGGGTTGGTGTCGGGCGTATTCTTTTCGGGCTTGCGTGCCACCACGTTCACGGTGAAGAAGGCACTTGTT
>CAJBVC010000874.1 GCA_903958915.1 uncultured beta proteobacterium | reverse complement strand
CCTTCAGAGACAAAGCCATTGGCGTCAAGCAGCATGGCTTCGTCGTAACCGTCGTCGGTGGCTTCCATGTTGGCGAGAATGGAATTGGTGTAATTGCTGACCGCCTTGGCCTGCGTCATGGTGATGTTGACGTGGTGGCGGGTGTAGCTCGAAATCTTGACACGAATGCCGCGCCGCATGCCTTCCTCGCCCAGGTAGGCGCCCCAAGGCCAGGCGGCAACCATCAAATGAATGGTATTGCCTTTGGGTGACACGCCCAGCTTCTTGTCACCAATCCAGGTCAGGGGTCGCAGGTAGCAGCTCTCCAGCTTGTTCTCGCGCACCACCGCCTTTTGCGCCTCGCTGACCTCTTCCTTGGTAAACGGAATCTTCATGCGCAGGATCTTGGCGCTGTTGAACAGTCGTTCGGTGTGCTCTTCCAGGCGGAAGATGGCGGTGCCATTCACGGTGTTGTAGGCGCGCACCCCTTCAAACGCGCCACAACCGTAATGCAGGGTATGGGTCAGGACGTGAATCTTGGCTTCGCGCCAGTCCACCATCTGGCCGTCCATCCAGATTTTGCCATCACGGTCTGACATGGAAGGGGGTAGGGGGCTCATGGTTATTTCCTTGCTTGATGTCTGGAGAATTTCAGATTTTACGTTCAGGGCCGCAGCAATTCCCAACGCGCTAGTTGGCCACGTCGGAATTGCGCCCGCACAGACACCTGGCCGGCATCCGTCCACTCATAGGTCTCGGGGTCATCGCCATCCGGCAAGACGCGACGACCCAATGCTTTGGTCAGCGCAAGTACCTGCAACAACGGCATTCCTTGTTGCAGCCGCGCGTTGAGCATGACGGCACTGGCGACGCTACCGACCGGATTTCTGGCCGTGGCTTTGAGCGTGTGCATGGTGCGGGTCCATTGCAGCAGTGCCCACATCAGCACGCCGCCCGCCACCAACGCCAGCCCCGCAGCGCCGTACGCGCGGAAACCGAAGATTCCAAGCGCCACGACGAACAGCGCCAGGCCAACCCTCGCCAACAGTGCACCCGATCGAAGCACCTGCAGGCTAGAAGGTTTCCCAGTCGTCATCACCCTTGGATCCACTGGCCTTTGCAGACGACCTGGATGTCAAAGCTGGCGAGGCTTTGGTCGTGAGAACCGGTGCAGTTTTGCGTGCTATTGGGGCTTTGGCAGTCGCTGAGGCGGGTTTTGCTGGCGCTGCAAGACGTTTGGCGGGGGCAGACAAGGCCTTGGGTGCGGGACGGCTTGCCAGCGCTTTCGGGGGAGAAAATGTCGCTTGACGCATGGGCGCTGAGGGGCGCACCGACAGGGCATTGCCGTCGAGCTTAAAGGTGGCAACCAGCCCTGCCAAGCGATGGGCCTGGTCTTTCATGCTGCTGGCCGCAGCGGCGGATTGCTCCACCAGAGCGGCGTTTTGTTGCGTCATCTGGTCCAGCTGGGCCACAGCAGAGTTGACCTGCGCAATCCCGTCTGACTGCTCGGCCGCCGCCGTCGTGATGCCGCCCATGATGTCGGTAACCTTTTGCACCGAGTTGACGATCTCGGTCATGGTCTCGCCAGCCTGCGCAACGAGCGCCGAACCGCCTTCCACCTTTTGAACGCTGGTGTTGATCAATTGCTTGATTTCCTTGGCTGCATCGGCCGAGCGCCCTGCCAGCGATCGCACTTCACTGGCCACGACAGCAAATCCACGCCCTTGCTCCCCGGCTCGGGCGGCCTCCACCGCCGCATTGAGCGCCAGGATGTTGGTCTGGAAAGCGATGCCGTCGATGACACTGATGATGTCGGAGATCTTGCGCGAACTGGCGTTGATTTCGTCCATCGTGGTCACTACCTGGCCCACCACCTGGCCACCGCGCTGCGCCACCTGGGCGGCGGACCCCGCCAACTGGTTGGCCTGACGCGCCGAGTCGGCCGACTGCTTCACGTTGGCGGTCAGTTCCTGCATGCTTGACGCCGTCTCCTCCAGGCTGGCTGCCGATTGCTCGGTGCGTTTGGACAGGTCGTGGTTGCCCGATTCAATTTCTTCGCTCACATGGGCCATGTCATCGGTGCCTTGGCGCACATCGGACACCAGGTGCACCAGACGCTCCTGCATGTGGGCAATGGCCCGCATCATTTCGCCAAACTCATCGCCCCGACTCACGTCGATGGTGCCACTCAGATCCCCGTTGGCGATGGTTTCAGCCACTGTGATCGCATCACGCAAGGGTTGGCGAATCTGACGAATCAACAGAATCGTCCCACCGATCAGGATGGCGATCAAAATGGCCACCATGACTTGCGCAAAGCGCCCACCCTCGAGCCGCTGTTGTACGAAGTCGGTTTGCATGGCTTCAAACCCCCGCGCCTGCAAGTCAGAAAACTGCTGCAAACTGCGAATGTACTTGTCTACCGCAGGTAAAAATATGGACTTGATTTCCTGCACCGCTGCATCCTGGTCGCCCGATTTTTTTGCTTCACGTGCCTTGACCAATGACGCCAGCACCACTTTGCGATCTTCGCCAATTTGTGAAAACAGGGCCTTGCCATCTACCCCGAGTTCCATTGCGTCAATGCTTTTCTGAATTTCGGTAATCTGGCTGATGGTTGCCGCAATCTGCTCCTTGTAAAGATCATCAATCACCGAATCCGGACTGATCACACTGGCCGTCATCCGAGTGACATTGGTTTCAATCAAACCCACCCAGCGCGTGATCTTGCTGATCTTGGCAGACTGAACCGCAGCAGCGGCATCGAGTTTGGCGTTCAATGCATTCCCGCGTAGGGTCGCCACGCCCAAGGTGACGGCCAACAGCGCGATCACGACGACCAAAGCCGTCCAAAGTTTTGCGGACAGCGAAAAGTTGCTCAATTTCATGATGATGTCTCCGTGCAGTCACCTATCTTATCCACTGCAGCGGGAAGCAACATGGGTTTCCATCAGGTAGAAACCCTCTGCCTACGCCAGGGAACGCACCACTGCCATCGCCTCTTCAATGCGCTCGACGGCGTGGATGGTGAGTCCCTCAATCGGCTTCTTGGGCGCATTCGCCTTGGGCACGACGGCGACACTGAAGCCCAACTTGGCAGCTTCTTTCAAGCGCTCCTGCCCCCGCGGCGCAGGCCGCACCTCACCGGCCAACCCCACCTCACCGAAGGCGATAAAGCCCTTGGGCAGGGGCTTGCCGCGCAGGGAAGACGTAATGGCAAGCATCACCGCCAAGTCGGCGGCCGGTTCGCTGATACGCACCCCACCCACGGCGTTCACGAACACGTCCTGGTCCATGCACGCCACCCCGGCGTGCCGGTGCAACACGGCCAGTAGCATGGCCAGGCGATCACGGTCCAGCCCGACACTCAGGCGCCGCGGGCTCGGCCCGCCGCTGTCGACCAGCGCCTGAATCTCCACCAGCATCGGACGCGTGCCCTCCAGCGTCACCATCACACAACTGCCCGGAACCGGTTCGGCGTGCTGGCTCAAAAAAATCGCACTGGGGTTGGAAACGCCCTTGAGACCGCGTTCGGTCATGGCAAACACACCAATCTCGTTGACCGCGCCAAAGCGGTTCTTGATGGCACGCACCAGCCGAAACTGGCTGTGCGTGTCGCCTTCAAAATACAGCACTGTGTCGACCATGTGTTCCAGTACGCGTGGACCGGCTAGCGCCCCTTCCTTGGTAACGTGTCCCACCAGCACAATGCACACGCCACTGGCTTTGGCCGCACGCGTAAGGTGCGCGGCGCATTCACGTACCTGGGCGACCGAACCCGGCGCGGAAGTGAGCTGGTCGGAATACACGGTTTGGATGGAATCAATCACCGCCACGTCGGGTTGCTGGGCTTCGAGCGTAGCCAAAATCTTCTCCAGCTGAATCTCAGCCAGCACTTTCACTTGCGAACGCTCCAAGCCCAGACGGCGCGAGCGCAGCGCCACTTGGGCCCCACTCTCCTCGCCCGTCACGTAGAGGGTTTTCTTGCCACCTCGCTCCAGCGCGTCCAGCGCCTGTAGCAGCAAGGTGGACTTGCCAATACCGGGGTCGCCCCCGATCAGCACCACGCCACCTTCGACGATGCCACCGCCCAGCACCCGGTCAAGTTCCTCGTGCCCGGTCGGTGTGCGCTCCACATCGGTGGCCTCAATGTCGGCCAGCACCGCTACCTCGGCCGTTTTGGCCAGCGAAGCAAACCGGTTCTTGACCGCGCCTTCACTGTGCGCAACCGACTCGATCAGGGTGTTCCAGGCGCCGCAATGCGGGCATTTGCCGAGCCACTTGGGGCTGGTGCCACCGCACTCGTTGCAGGTATGGATGGTTTTGTCTTTGGCCATTCAAGCAGTGTACTGTATGCATGAACGGGCTATCCACTTAGCTCCTTGGATGGCAAAATGGCCTGATGAGCGAAAGTCATGCACAACCCGTTGCGGGACAAGATTACCCCAAAACGTGGAGTCAATTCATGGACTGGTTCCACAGTGAACAGGCCTGTCTTGATTATCTGGAACGGCTGCGTTGGCCCAAAGAATTCACCTGCCCGAGTTGCGGCGTTGTTGGTATCACCATCAAGACTAGCCGCAATCGCTTGGTTTGTCAGAGTTGCAAGCACCAAACCAGCGTGACAGCGGGAACCATTTTTGACAAAACCAGAACTCCACTCAAAGTGTGGCTGGCCGCCGCTTGGTACATCACCAATCAGAAACATGGAGTGAGTGCGTTGGGACTACAACGCGT
>CAJBVC010000873.1 GCA_903958915.1 uncultured beta proteobacterium | reverse complement strand
TGTGCGACCCTGGTCAAGCCGGGCGGATGGGTGTTCTTTTCTACCCTGAACCGCAATCCCAAGTCGTTTCTGCTGGCCATTGTGGGTGCAGAGTACGTTCTGAACATGTTGCCGCGTGGTACGCACGAGTACGCCAAGATGGTGCGTCCAAGCGAACTGGCCGGTTTTTGCCGCCGCGCAGGGTTGGACTTGAAGCATACCCGTGGCATGCAATACAACCCGCTCACCAAGCGCTACTGGTTAAGTGACGACACTTCGGTCAATTACCTGTTTGCGACGCAGCGTCCGGCGCAAGCGCCGCAACTGGGCGTGTGAGCGACCGTCAATCGGCGTAAATGGCTTCGATCGCGGCACGCTGTTCGCGCACGATTGCAATGAGGGAAGGGTCAAACTGGGTCCCCGCGTTGTCGTACAGGTACTGCAGCGCCTCCTGCAGCGGCCAGGCTGCCTTGTAGCAGCGCACCCCCACCAGTGAATCGAGCACATCGGCCACTGCGGAGATTCGTCCTGCCAGACTGATGCTGTCCCCCTGTAGCCCGAGCGGGTAACCGGTTCCGTCCCACCGCTCGTGGTGCTCTTTGGCAATCAGGGCTGCCATCTCATGCACGCGCAGACTGGAGCGCGACAACATCGTCTGCCCGAGTTCTGCGTGGGTCTTCATAATGCTCCATTCCTCGTCGGACAGCGGGCCGGGCTTGTTCAGGATACTTTCTGCAATGCAGACTTTGCCAACGTCATGGAGCGATGCCGCAATACGCAGCAGTTCCCATTCGTGCTCGTTGAGCCCGCTGTGCTGCGCCAGCAAGACCGCCACATCGCCCACGCGCTGCAAGTGCAAGGACGCTTCCCGTGAGCGGCTTTCAATCGCTCCGCCGAGGATGCTGATGGTCGCGCGCTGCGCGCTATCGGTTTCTTCGCGCAATAGCAGCCCATCGTAGGCCACGGCGACATTGGCAGAAAAAGTCTCGAGCAATGCCAGGGCGGTCGATTTGATCTGCTCGGGAAAGGCCATGTAGATCATGCTCTCGCTACCGGCCTTGGTGCGAAAGTAGCCTGCATAGTGACGTTCGCCATGGTGGGCGCATTTCTCTGACAGCGTGCGTTGGAGTGCGGCCTGAACATCGACGGGCAGATTTTTTATTTCTTCATCCACCAGCAGCCGGGAGTAGGCGCTGGTCGCCGCCAGCACACGGATGTGGCCGTTGGCCGAACTGGCAGTGTAGGCCGACATACGGCTGGCGCACAGTCCTTCGCCCTTGAGATCGAGCAGGTAGTTGACCTGCTCCAGCACAGCCGACGCAAAACTGCGCAAATTCTGCGAGGTGTAGACGTGCCCAATCGCCTCAATCGAACGGTGCAGCCCCTGGCGGGCATTTTCAATGCGCAACAGGTCGCGGTAGGCACGCAGGCCGGCGTAAAAGACCGTAATGAGCTTACGCCGCGTCAGATCGGTCTTTTCCTTGTAGTCGTTGATGTCGTAGTCCCGGATGACTTGCTCTTCGGGAGCCTGCCCAGGTTGGCCGGTGCGCAAAATGATGCGTACGTTGAGATTGCCGATCACTTCACGGATATGGCGCGCCAAATCCAGGCCTGCATGCTCGGTCTCCATCACCACATCGAGCAATATCAGGGCGATGTCGTTGGGCTCGGACAGGACTGCACGGGCTTCGCTGGCACTGTAGCAGTGGGTAAATTGCAGGGACCGGCCGTCCATGGTGAAGCCTGCCATCACCAGTTTGGTGACCTCATGCACGGCGGGTTCATCGTCCACCACCAGAATGTGCCAGGCGCGCGTGGCTGGAAAACTGGTGGACTCAACAGGTTCGTCGCTGAAAACGAGATCGTCTGACATGTTCAGAAGGGTGCGGTGGAAGATTGAATGGGTTGCAGTCTACCGGAAACGCCCTGCCATACTATTGGTCATGCAGCTTCAAGACATTCTATTTTCCCAAGGCTTCGGAACGCGCCGCGTGTGCGCCGGCCTGATTCAACAGGGGCTGGTGCAGGTTTATGAAGAAAAAGACTCTCTAACGCCCGTTCTGTGTGCGCAAGCAGCTACGGAATTTGTAGCACAAGGATTGCGTTTCCGGGTTCAGGGCGTGGACTGGCCGTATTTCGAGAAGGCCTACGTCATGCTGCACAAACCGACGGCCACCGAATGTTCGCAGAAGCCCTCGACCTACCCCAGCATCTACACCCTGCTGCCGTCGCCACTGCGGTTGCGACCCCAGAAGGCGGCGGTGCAAGGCGTGCAGGCCGTGGGTCGCCTGGACCAGGACACCACCGGAATGCTGCTGCTCACCGACGATGGCAAGTTCATCCACCGCATGAGTTCGCCCCGCCACCATGTGCCAAAGGTCTACGAGGTGCAGGTGAAACATGCGCTGGACCCTGCTCAGGTCAGCCGTTTACTGGACGGCGTGGTACTCGACGATGACCCCAAACCGGTGCGCGCCGCCGCCTGCGAAGCGGTTGACAAGCTCCATCTGCGGCTGACCCTCACCGAAGGCAAGTACCACCAGGTCAAGCGCATGGTGGCAGCGGTGGGCAATCGGGTGGAGGGCTTGCACCGGTCGCAGATCGGCGGGCTGCGGCTTCCGGAGGAACTGCTGCCTGGCCAATGGCGCTGGTTAACATCCGACGATTTGGCAGCCATGCAACCATCATCCTGACAAGTGCCGCACGATTGTTGCTGTGGCGCTATGCTTCCACCATGAATTTGTTGTTCGATTCTTTCTGGCGCGCGGCGGCGTACTGCCTGCAGCCGCGGGTGATGCTCGTCTCCCTGATGCCGCTGGTGATCGTGATCAGCCTGACTGTGGGCCTGGGATACTTGTTTTGGGATGCCGCGCTGGACCAGGTGCGTTACAGCATGGACTCTTCGTCGTTTGCCAAGAGCGCATGGCGCTGGCTGGAGGAGGTTGGGCTGGGCCAGCTCAAGACGGTGCTGGCGCCGTTGCTTGTGATATTTGCCGTCACGCCCCTGATCGTTCTGGCATCTCTCCTCATGGTGGCCTGGCTCATGACACCGGCAATTGTTCGGCTGGTGGCGATGCGGCGCTTTCCCGGCCTGCAAAGGCAGGGCGCAGCGGCCTCGTTTCTGCGTAGTCTGGCCTGGTCACTGGGCTCCTCCGTGGCGGCGCTGCTTGCCATAGTGGTCACCATCCCCCTGTGGTTGGTGCCACCGCTCATCCTGGTGTTGCCACCCCTGATCTGGGGCTGGCTGGCGTACCGCATCATGGCGTTTGACGCGTTGGCCGAGCATGCTAGCCACGACGAGCGCGTCACCCTATTTGCGCGCCACCGCATGCCCTTGTTGTGCATGGGTGTGGTGTGTGGTTTCCTTGGGGCTGCGCCTAGCCTCGTCTGGGCCTCGGGTGCCTTGTTTGCAGCGGCGTTTGTGTTGCTGGTGCCATTGGCCATCTGGATCTACACCCTGGTATTTGCCTTTGCCTCGCTGTGGTTTACCCACTACTGCCTTTACGCCCTGCAACTGCTGCGGTCGGAAGCGGTGCCAGTGGCCGCCAACGTGGTCGAGACAGAACTTCCACACCTCGAATCACCATGAATTTTGGTCTCATCATCATTGGCGACGAAATCCTGTCGGGCAAGCGCGCCGACAAGCACCTGGCCAAAGCCATCGAGATTCTGTCGGCACGGGGTCTGTCGGTGGCCTATGCGGACTATGTGGGTGATGATCCCCTGCGCATTACTGCCACGTTGAGGCGCGCAATGGCGTCGGGGGATGTGGTGTTTTCGTTCGGCGGTATCGGGGCCACGCCCGACGACCATACCCGCCAGTGCGCGGCGGCAGCGCTGGGGGTTGAACTCGCGTTGCACCCAGACGCGAAACGTCTCATTCTCGAGCGCATGCAGGATATTGCGCGGGAGCAGGGCTTGCCCTATGAGCCAGAGCGCACCGACAACCAGCACCGCCTGAACATGGGCATGTTTCCGCTGGGTGCGTCCATCATTCCCAACCCCTTCAACAAAATCCCCGGGTTTAGTTGTTTTGGGACGCAGGGAAGCTGTCACTTCGTTCCTGGGTTTCCGGTCATGGCCTGGCCTATGGTGGAGTGGGTGCTCGATACCCACTATGCTGCCTATTTCTCCAAGAACGCATGGCGCGAGCAGTCGGTGATTGTGTTTGGCGCCATGGAGGCCACATTGACGCCGCTGATGCAGTCTATTGAGGCTGGGTTTGCGGTAAAAGTCTTTAGCCTGCCTAGCGTGGACCACCCGGAGTATGGTCGGCACGTGGAACTCGGTGTGAAAGGTCGACCCGAGGTTGTTGCGGAGGCTTTTCTCGCACTGAAGCAAGGACTAAAGCTGCTTGCAGCAACGTTGGGCCCCGAGTTGGTGCGTTAATTTGACTAGTTTGGTGCGCACTAAATTGGTGCAAATTTGGTGTTGAGCGCCTTCCGGACCGCGGACTTCCTGGCGGATTGTTGGGTCTGTTTGCGCTGGTCGCGGGTGAAACCGTGGCTGGTCGAGGCAAAATGCATTGCTTTGCGGAAAATGTGCTGCTACATGGTTGGCACAAAAGCTGCATTGAAATTGCCACTGATTTTTAACAACCGTGCAACAGGAGTATTTGATGGCCAAGACCGTCGCTGACGTGATGAAGATGGTGAAAGAGAACGAAGTCAAGTTTGTTGACTTCCGCTTCACCGATACCCGTGGCAAAGAGCAGCATGTGACTGTGCCTGTGTCGCATTTTGACGAAGACAAGTTCAGTTCCGGCCATGCGTTTGACGGCTCGTCCGTCGCAGGCTGGAAGGGCATTGAAGCGTCCGACATGCAGCTCATGCCCGACCCCAACACTGCCAACATCGATCCATTCTTTGAGGAAACCACCCTGTTTCTCCAGTGCGATGTGGTCGAACCCAGCGATGGCAAGGCGTACGACCGTGACCCACGCTCGATTGCCAAGCGCGCTGAAGCCTACCTGAAGGCCTCCGGCATTGGCGATACGGCCTATTTCGGCCCCGAGCCCGAGTTCTTCATTTTCGACGGCGTGCGTTGGGCCAACGAACCCGGCAAGGTGTTCTTTGAAATCGACGAATACGAAGCCCCCTGGAACAGTGGTGCCAAGCTCGAAGGCGGCAACCGCGGCCACCGCCCCACCGTCAAGGGTGGCTATTTCCCGGTTCCTCCAGTTGACAGCACGCAGGACATGCGTGCAGAAATGTCCCTGATTCTGGAGTCACTGGGCATTCCTGTCGAAGTGTTCCACCACGAGGTCGCGGGCGCGGGCCAGAATGAAATCGGTACCAGGTTCAGCACTTTGGTGGAGCGCGCCGACTGGACGCAGGTCTTGAAGTATGTGGTCTGGAACGTGGCCAATGCCTACGGCAAGACTGCCACCTTCATGCCCAAGCCCTACGCTGGCGACAATGGCTCCGGCATGCACGTGCACCAGTCAATCTGGAAAAATGGCAAGAACCTGTTTGCCGGCGACGGCTATGCAGGGCTATCGGATTTCGCCCTCTACTACATCGGCGGCATCATCAAGCATGCCCGTGCACTGAACGCCATTACCAACCCCGGCACCAACAGCTACAAGCGCCTGGTGCCCGGCTATGAGGCTCCGGTCAAGTTGGCTTACAGCTCACGCAACCGCTCGGCATCGATCCGTATTCCGTTTGTTGCCAACCCCAAGGGTCGTCGCATTGAGGCGCGTTTCCCCGATCCATCGGCCAACCCCTATCTGTGCTTCTCGGCGCTGATGATGGCGGGTCTGGACGGCGTGGAAAACAAGATCCACCCCGGCGAAGCGGCCACCAAGGATCTGTACCATCTGCCACCCGAGGAAGATGCAAAAGTGCCAACCGTTTGCCACAGTCTCGATCAGGCCCTGGGCTATCTCAATGAAGACCGCGCGTTCCTGACCAAGGGTGGCGTCTTCACGGACACCATGCTCGATGCCTATGTCGAATTGAAGATGTCTGAAGTCACACGCTTCCGTATGGCGCCCCACCCGGTGGAATACGACATGTACTATTCGCTGTAACAAGCCAGGCCGCGTGGGCGGCAGCGCGTAAGTACCGAGGACGGCCCAGGCCGTCCTTTCTTATTGGAACTATGCGCAATTGCCGGACTCGAACCGATTGCGCAAAACGCGTCCCACCTTTGTGTTTACCGATTTTTGACGCATACTGCCCGACTGAATACGCACCGTATGCCTGAAACCAGAATGAAATTCGAATTTTTGTCGCTTATTGTTGTCGCAATGCTCTCCAGTGGAGTGCAGGCACAAGACCGCATTTACCGTTGTGGCAATGAGTACACCAATACCGTTTCCGAGGCGCAGGCCAAGAATTGCAAGTTGATTTCCGGTGGCAACGTGACTGTCGTGCAGGCACAGCGCCCGGCACCTGCCACGCGCGTCGCCAGTGCTGGCCAGAAGGTGGATGCAAACGACCAGCGCGCCAAGGATTCCGACGCCCGCCTGATTCTGGAGTCCGAACTGAAGAGGGCGGAGGCACGTCAGGCCGAACTGCTCAAGGAGTACAACAACGGCGAGCCCGAGAAACTGGGGCCCGAAGGCCGCAACAACCAGAAGTACGTCGAACGCGTGGCCGAACTCAAGGCGAGCATCAATCGCAACGAGGCCGACATCGCTGGCATTCGCCGGGAAATCGCCCGTGCGTCGGGCGCACCGGCGGCAGTTTCCAATCGATAGAAGCGCGCTTGGACACGCACGCCCGGTTCCATGCCTTTGATCTGCTGGCAACGCTGGTTGCGGTAGTGCAACCCAACGCTTCGGTCCTGTTCTGCAATTCTGCGCTGGAAGACGCTTTGGGCGTTTCGCGACGAACGCTGGTAGGCTCCTGCTTTGCGGACGCCTTTACCGAGCCCACCCAGTTGCAGAACGCGCTGGAGGGGGCCACCGAGAACGAGTTTGCCGCCATGCGCTACGACGCATGGCTCAAGCGCCTGGGCTACGACCCGATCAAGGTGCACGTCATCATTACCCGCCCTGAGCCGGTGGACGAAATCATTGTGGAGATGGTTCCGCTGGAAAAGCAGACCCGCCAGGACCGCGAGGAACGCCTGGCCGAACAGGCGAAATCCAACAAAGAGCTGATTCGCAATCTGGCGCACGAAATCAAAAACCCTTTGGGCGGCATTCGTGGCGCAGCGCAATTGCTGGAGATGGAGATCAATTCGCCGGAGCTTACCGAGTACACCCAGGTCATCATTCACGAAGCCGATCGCCTGCAAAGCCTGGTAGATCGTTTGTTGGCCCCGCACCGGCGTCCGCATCTGGTCGGCGATGTCAATGTGCATGAGGTTTGCGAGCGCGTGCGCTCGCTGATCAGTGCCGAGTTCCCCAAAGGCTTGACGGTGGTGCGAGACTTTGATATCTCCATTCCCGAGTTTCGGGGCGACCGTGAGCAACTCATTCAGACCATTCTCAACATTGCGCAGAATGCCTGCCAGGCGCTGTCGGAACGCATCAGCCAGGGCGACGCCATACTGACGTTTTGCACGCGGGTGGCGCGCCAGGTAACTTTCGGTAAACAGCGATATCGGTTGGCACTGGAATTGCATGTTATCGACAACGGACCTGGCATACCAGATTCGATCAGAGATCGCATTTTCTATCCGCTGGTGTCGGGCAGGGAGGGTGGTTCTGGCCTGGGGCTGACACTGGCGCAAACCTTTGTCCAGCAACACCAGGGTCTGATTGAAGTCGACAGCGTGCCCGGCCACACGGATTTCAAGATATTGATTCCACTTTTGTAGGCGTAGGGCGCAGCGGTATCACTCGAGGTGACGCGCTCTGTCCTGCGCGGGTTTAACAACAGATACGACATGGGGACGGACACACAATGAAGCCGATTTGGATCGTAGATGATGACCAGTCCATCCGCTTCGTGCTGGAGAAGGCTTTGCTGCGTGAGCACCTTCCGACGCGCAGTTTTTCCAACCCTCGCGATGTTTTGGCCGCGTTGGCTACTTCCGGTGATGACGATGGCCCCCAGGTACTCGTGAGTGACATCCGCATGCCC
>CAJBVC010000872.1 GCA_903958915.1 uncultured beta proteobacterium | reverse complement strand
CTTCTTATCGCCATTGCCTGGCATCTTGTCGCAGGCTGCAAGACCGGCAGACAGGACCATCACCAGCAGAACACTTCGCATCATGGGAGATCTCTTTCAGGGAAAACAGATTTGGCGGGCGCCCGATTATCTGCGCAACCGCGCATCCTTGCCGGCCGGTGGAATTGAACTAGATTCGAGGCTGCAGCCAGGCAACAATCTGGCGGGCGACCTCCGGGCGGCGCAGCAAATCCCAGTGGTCCATGCGGTAGCCAATCCACTGATGGGCTTTGGGAAAGGCCAGGCGGTGCTGAGGCTCCGGGTGCTGGCCCAAGGCACTGGCCAAGGGGACCAGGCCATCGCCAATCACCCGCTCTGACAGCAGGCTGCGCCGCGCGGCCCGTGTTGCGGCCACCGTGAAGCAGGCTACTCCCTCGGGCAGGGGCAGCGGCGTGCGCCGGTCCGGTCCGCGCCGGAAACGGTCGTGACCCTGCCAATCGGCGTCTTGCACATGGCCAAAGCGCAAATCGGTGATGCCGGGGCTGCGCAGTTGCCCCAGCCGTGCAAAGGGTTTGGAAAACGGTGTGCCGGCCAGAATGACGTCCAGCACATTGCCAGCGCGCTCCAGCGGTGCACCGTGGTGCGGAGTGCCCAAAAAGACGATGTTTTTTAGCAGCCTCGGCCACATCAATGCGCCCTGCTGCGCGCTATGCACCGCGCTGCGCGCCACCAGTCCGCCCATGCTGTGAACCAGCAGGGTGAGCTCCTGCACCGGCACCGGCCAATGGTCCAACAACTCTTCGAGCCTGCGGGCCAGCTCATGGCCATTGACGGAGGTATGCAAGCCGGTGTTGTAGCGCAGGTACACCGGGGTGTAGCCCAATTCCTGCGCGAGCGCATCGCCATGGTTCACCGCCGTGCCACTGCCAACGCCTGCGTTCGCATCGGCAGCAGTCATGGCCCACTGCAGATCGTTCATGCACAGGCCGTGCACCAGCACCAGCACCTTGCCGTTCACCTGCTGTGCCGCCGGCATGGCGTGCGGTGTGAGCACCCTGCCCCGAAAGCGCAAACTCATGGGCGTCGCCAGCGGGTTGTTGCTCTCCAGCAAGCGGTCGCCCATGACCCCGTTGAGTGCGGCCAGCACCGCTTCGCGCTCAGGCGTCTGCTCGGGCGCGTCGACCAGCGACTCCAGCAACGGCTCCAGCCTGGTAAAGGCAGCTTCCAGCCCCTTGCCCACCAGTTCCGTGACACCGTGCACGGTGCGATAGACAAAGCCGGTGATACCCCGGGTCTGCTCCGGCTGGCCACCGGGCACGCCCATGACACTCCAGACCGCCTGGTGGACGCCTTCGGTAATCCGGGTCACGCCGCGCGTGGCCTGCGTGGCCAACTGCGCCGCTGCCCGCAAATCGGACGGCTGCAGGTGGTCAAAAGGACGGCGAGGTGGCTTGCGCTGCGTCATGGCTAGAACTTCTCGTGCGGTGCCAGATAGCGCCACTGCCCGAGCGGCAAATTGCCCAACATGACCTTGCCCACCCGTACCCGCTTCAAGCCCACTACTTTGAGGCCCACCAGTTCGCACATGCGCCGGATCTGGCGCTTCTTGCCCTCGGTCAATACAAAGCGCAGCTGCTCCGGGTTTTGCCATTCCACCAGCGCCGGTTTGAGCGGCTGGTTGTCCAGGCTCAGACCGTGGCGCAACAGCTGCAGCTTGTCGCCGGGGAACACCGATTGCACATCGGCGCTCACCGGGTCATCCTCGTCGATGCGGCTTAGTTGGGTGGGCGGCGGCGGTCGCGCGCCGTAAGTCGCCGCCGCCGAGTTGGCTGCCGCAACGTTGGCAATGCCGGTGTAGACCACGCGGACCAGGTACTCTTTTTCCATGGAGGCGTCTTCGCCAATCAACTGGCGTGCAATGCGGCCGTCCTGGGTCAGCACCAGCAGACCGGTGGAGTCAATGTCCAGGCGACCGGCCGGCACCAGACTCTTCAACTGGCTGGGATGAAAGAAAAAGCGGGCGTTATCCTCGCTCCAGCGGTTTTGCGGCTGCACCAGGGTAATGGCGGGTTGGTGCCCGTCTTCGGCCTGACCG
>CAJBVC010000871.1 GCA_903958915.1 uncultured beta proteobacterium | reverse complement strand
CTACCCTGCACACCAACGATGCACCCAGTGCGTTGGTGCGGCTGATTGAAATGGGTGTGGAGCCCTACCTCATTCGCTCGGCGGTGATTGGCGTGTTGGCACAGCGCCTGGTGCGCACCAACTGCCCGCATTGCCGCGAGGTGGAGCCCGTGGATACGTTGATGCGAACCAATCTGGACATCGGGCCGGAAGACGTCTTTTGGCGCGGAAAAGGTTGCGACCGCTGCCACGGCACAGGTTTCTCGGGCCGCCAGGCCATTTACGAGTTGTTGGTGATGGACAAGCAACTCGCCGAGCGGGTGGATGTGGGGGTGTCCGCTGACGTGTACCGCGACAGTGCCCTGGCCAGCCGCATGCACAGTCTGCCTGCCAATGGCATCAAACTGGCGCGAACCGGGGTGGTGTC
Organism: uncultured beta proteobacterium; assembly: GCA_903958915.1. Taxonomy (GTDB): domain Bacteria; phylum Pseudomonadota; class Gammaproteobacteria; order Burkholderiales; family Burkholderiaceae_C; genus Allorhodoferax. Next base: position 2,653 of record CAJBVC010000871.1, on the reverse strand, counting down.
GCTGGCTGAAATTTACCGCGCCTGCATGTAGCAGGGTAGCAGTTCAAGGGACTACAGCAGACCCACCATTTGCGCTGCGGGCTTGGCAACGGTGGTCTTTCCAAACATCAGGTGTTCGATGATCGGCAGTGCCATGCACAGAATAACGAATGCCGGCAACTTGCTGGTGCCCCAACGGTCTTCACGCCATTCTTTTTCCAGTGTGAACCACCAGTCGGCTGACGCCCACAAACGCAACGCCTCAAGGAAACCACCCCAGCCCCCAAAGATCAGCCGCCCCAGAGCCAGGTAGACCGGCAGGTTGATGATGACCAAGATGAACCATTGGGCGCTCTTCGGATTCACGATGTACAGACGAAGTTGCCTTCGTTGGGGTAGGTGTTTTGCAGTGTGCACCGGGGGCAGGGTGGGGTGGTATAGGGCATAGTGGTGCGGCGTTTCTGCTATTGAAATAGTAGCTGGTAGCGCATATTCTACGGGGCTTTAAGCCTAGTTGCCTGTCAACTATTGGCGACGCTCAGGGTTTGCGCCAGGAAGGCACCACTACAGCGCTCAATGCCGCCCAGGTCACGGCGAGATTGCACGTCCTGCAGACCGGCGGCGGTCAGTAGCGAACGCACCGCAGCCGCCTGGTCGTAGCCGTGCTCCAGCAGCAGCCAGCCACCGGACAGCAGGTGTGCCGGGGCCTGGGTGATGATGGTGCGGATGTCGTCCATCCCATTGGTGCCGCCGACCAGCGCATGAATCGGCTCGTGGGCCAATGCGCTCAGATGGTGGTCGGTGGCGGCGATATACGGCGGGTTCGACACGATGACGTTAAAGCGGCCTGCCACGCCGGCGAGCCAGTTGCCCTGGATGAGCCCAACGTCCAGTCGCAACTGCTGCGCGTTGGCCCGTGCCACGGTCAGAGCGTCGGTGCTGAAGTCCACCGCGCTGACCTGCAGTTCGGGGCGCGTGTGCTTGAGCGCGAGCGCGATGGCGCCGCTGCCGGTGCCCAGGTCGAGGACGCGGGCAGGAAGTGGGTTCGCGGCAGCCATGCTTGTCAGTACCTCCAGCGCCCAGTCCACCAATGTCTCGGTATCCGGGCGGGGGATCAATACGTGGGTATTCACCCGCAGGTCCAGACCATAAAACTCTCTGTGACCGGTGATATAGGCCAGCGGTTCACCCTGGGCCCGACGCCACACGGTGGCTTGCAGCGCCGCGTGCAGCGCCTCGGGCAGGGTGTCGGTGTCGTGCACGAGCAACCAGGCCCGCTCGCGCTCGGGGCGGCCCAGAGCGTGCAACACCAGCAGCTGCGCGTCCAGACGGTCAACCCCCTGTGCCTGGGCCCAGGCCAGCCCCTGAGCGATGGTGGAGGGTACTTTTAGAGTTCCCATTTGCTACAAAATTAGTAGCTGACTACGCATATTTTAAGAGGGCTGGCGGCACAAAATGGCATAAGAGCCTAGACATTACCCAGCTCCAGCGCTGCCAGTTGCTCGGCCGCCTCGTAGGCTTGCAGCGCGTGCACCACGTCGTCCAGATCGCCTTCCATGATGGTCAGCAGCTTGTACAGGGTCAGGTTGATGCGGTGATCGGTTAGCCGCCCCTGCGGGAAGTTGTAGGTACGGATGCGGTCGCTGCGGTCGCCACTGCCGACCAGGCTCTTGCGCTGGGCAGCGTCCTTGGCGGCACGCTCGCTGCGTTCCTTCTCATGGATGCGGGCGGTCAACACTTTCAGTGCCTGGGCCTTGTTGCCGTGCTGGCTACGCCCATCCTGGCACTCGGCCACGATACCGGTGGGCAAGTGTGTGATGCGTACGGCAGAGTCGGTCTTGTTGATGTGCTGGCCACCGGCACCGCTGGCACGGTAGGTGTCGATGCGCAGGTCCGACGGGTTGATCTTGATGGCCTCCGCTTCGTCCTGCTCGGCCAGCACGGCGATGGTGCAGGCGCTGGTGTGGATACGGCCCTGTGTCTCGGTAGTGGGCACGCGTTGCACGCGGTGTCCTCCCGACTCGAACTTGAGTGCACCATAGGCGCCAGTGCCGTTGTGGTGGCCTTCCATGCGCACCACCACCTCCTTGTAGCCCCCCAACTCGCTTTGCGACTCACTGACGATCTCGGTCTTCCAGCCGCAGCGGTCGGCGTAGCGCATGTACATACGCAGCAGGTCGCCGGCAAACAGTGCCGACTCGTCGCCACCGGTGCCAGCGCGGATTTCGACAAACGCAGGTCGCGCGTCGTCCGGGTCCTTGGGTAGCAGCATGCGCTGCAGTTCGCCCTCGAGTTGCGCCAGTTCGGCCGTGGCGCCGGTGACTTCTTCCTCAGCCATTTCCGCCATGTCAGTGTCCGAAAGCATGTCCTGGGCACCCACTAAATCGGACTCGCGCTGCTGGTAGCGCGCCCACCGGCTGGCCACCGCGGCCACGTCGGTGTGTTCGCGCGACAGCTTGAGGAACTGGTCCATGTCCTTCATGATGTCCTCACGCGAGAGGAGAAACTCCAGTTCGCCTTGGCGTTCGGTGTAGCGGGCCAGTTGTTGACGGAAAAATGCTTTCATACGACACCAAATCTATCTGCTTATACGGGAAAAGTGAATTGACCTTCACCCTAACAAGCCTGTGTGCGTGTACTTCTTCACTTAAAAGACGCGGCCTAATGGGGCTGT
>CAJBVC010000870.1 GCA_903958915.1 uncultured beta proteobacterium | reverse complement strand
CGGTCCAGCGGCTCAATTGTGCCGTCGCGTATCAGTGCATTGATGGCACGGCTGACGGTTTCCATCGTCAGACCCATCATGGTGCCCATTTCTTCGCGGGCAAACAGGGTAACGGTCTGTTCGTCAACCACGCCCCGCATTTTGAGCACGAAGTTGTTTACCCGTTGGCGTGCGGGTCCGAAATTGATGTCGATGAGCCAGTCATCGGCCTCCTTGAGCGCGCATGCCCATTTCTGCATCAGGCTCTGATTCAACCGCGGTGACTGCGCCTGCAGCGCTTGAATGACCGATCGAGGTATGCGGCACACTGAAACTTCTGTCAACGCAACAGCATCCGCGTAGTAGCGTGCGTGTGCCAGTGCCTCCAGTCCTGCCATGTCGCCGGGCGCCAGTACACGAACAACACGCTGGATGCCACCCTGCGTCGTACGCACCAGCTTGATCACGCCTTTGCGCACCGTATAGATTCCCACCGGATCACCACCTTCCTGAAACAGTGTGGCCCCGGGTGCCAGTGTCAAATCGTCCACGACGGAGTGGATCATGGTTCGGTCATCGTCGTTCAGTTCCCTGCATAAACCGTTCAAACCCGAGCCACAGTTCTTGCAGTTGGAAATCCGATGCAGGCTGTCGTACTTGATCGGGATCGTTTGTCGCGGTGTCAGGACCGGTGTTGTACCCAGCGCTTTACTCCATGTAAACGGCGAGAAATCACCCAAGGGAGCGCAATCTCTCGAAGCGTCTGGCGTGTCAGCTGCGCCAATTTCGCCATTGCGTTCAGTCCAGAGCCCAAAACGCAGGTCATGGGTCATGATGTGCCCGATCATCCACTTGTCGAGGAAGTGGCGCAATTCCTGCACGTGATCTTCAGACCACACCTGCACGGCAGCCAGAAAGTCATGCACTTGCGCGGCAAACTCCCGGTGCAGTTCGACGTGCTGCTCCAGTGCCGGATAGCCGCTTTTCTCCATCAAGTCCTGTTCGCTGGAAAAGTGACTGGCAACGCCTTCCATCAATTCAGCCACACCGTCCTGCACGCACGCGAGATTGAGCGCCTGCACCAGCTCGAACAGGTGACGGTGTTCCAGGTCTGCCTGGGAAACCCCAATCTTGAATCCCTCACGCCACTCGATAGCGTCTGCCGACTTGGCTTGTGTTGGTGCTTCTGCCATGGAAAAGGAAGGTGTTGTGCCGGTAAACGGCGAAAATTTGATTCCCGCCACCATGTCAATGGTACTGCGCTCATGGCTGCAGTGAGCGACAACCAAAAAGTCGCTATGCGCCAAATCCCTGTACCGGGCAGTGTCCACCGACGTTGGAGGCCAAATTGCGATTGGTGTTGTCTGCATGGGAAGTTGATGCAGGTCAGCCACGATACAGGGGGCAGGTAAAATTCGGCGCTCTGCCTACCACTCCAGATTGCTCCCGTGACCCTGTATATCACCCCATTCGAGGGCGGCAACGCTCTGAGTTCGTTTCGCGCTCAACAGCTGTTGCCCGCCTTGCAGGCTATTCACGAAAAGATTTCCAGCATCAGCGCGCGGTTTGTGCATTTGGTGGCGTGCGAAAGCCCGCTGAACACGCACTTGCAGACCCAGCTGGCTTCCCTACTGACCTATGGTGAGCCCTATGGTGGTCCCTCAGATGGCGCATGTGTGGTGATCAGCCCCCGTTTTGGCACCGTATCCCCCTGGGCATCCAAAGCGACCGACATTGCGCACAACTGTGGTTTGGCGGTCAAACGTATTGAGCGGCTGGCGGAGTACCGCCTCACGCTCAAAAGCGGACTGCTGTCGCATCCGACCCTGTCCACCACGCAACTGGAACAAATTGCAGCCTTGTTGCACGACCGGATGACCGAGAGCGCCATGCTGGACCGCGCGCAGGCGCAGGACCTTTTTAGTGCACTGCGGCCTGAGCCGATGCAGCATGTGGACCTGATCGGCGGCGGCAAGGCTGCTCTGGTAGCGGCCAATGCAGCGTTTGGACTGGCGCTTGCGGCTGACGAAATGGATTACCTGGTCAACGCCTTCACTGCCCTGGGCCGCAACCCGACCGATGTCGAGCTGATGATGTTTGCCCAGGCCAACAGCGAGCACTGCCGCCACAAGATCTTTAACGCCCAGTTCACCATTGACAGCGTGGTGCAGGAGCACACCCTGTTTGGCATGATTCGCCACACCCACCTGCAAAATCCCCAGCACATGCTGGTGGCGTACTCCGACAATGCGTCGGTGATGGACGGCACACAGGTTGAACGGTTTGTAGCGAAATCGGCCACTGACGCAGGTGGGGTAAGCGTAGCCAGCTATGAAAAACGTAGCGAAACCAACCATATTCTGATGAAGGTGGAAACCCATAACCATCCCACTGCCATCTCGCCGTTTCCGGGCGCATCTACGGGGGCCGGCGGTGAAATTCGTGACGAAGGTGCCACCGGACGTGGCTCCAAACCCAAGGCGGGTCTGACCGGGTTTACCGTGTCGAAATTGTGGGGGAGCGAGTTCGGCAAGCCAGAGCATATTGCCAGTCCGCTGCAAATCATGGTTGAAGGCCCCTTGGGTGGTGCTGCCTTCAACAACGAGTTTGGCCGGCCCAACCTGCTCGGCTATTTCCGCGAGTACGAGCAGACGGTGGCCAGTGACGTAGACACCGTACAGCGTGGCTACCACAAGCCCATCATGATCGCGGGTGGACTGGGGGTGATCGATGCGGGCCAGACACACAAGATTGCGTTTCCGGCGGGAAGCCTGCTGATTCAACTGGGTGGCCCCGGCATGCGCATCGGCATGGGCGGCAGCGCCGCCAGTTCCATGGCCACCGGCGCCAATGCGGCGCACTTGGACTTTGACTCGGTGCAGCGCGGTAACCCGGAGATGGAGCGACGGGCGCAGGAGGTCATCAACCAGTGCTGGATTCAGGGTGACCGCAACCCCATACTGGCGATTCATGATGTGGGTGCCGGGGGCTTGTCCAATGCCTTCCCGGAGCTGACCAACGACGCTGGCCGTGGTGCGCGCTTTGACTTAGGTGCCATCTTGCTCGAAGAAAGCGGCATGGCGCCCAAGGAGATCTGGTGCAACGAGAGCCAGGAGCGCTATGTGCTGGCCATCGCTCCCGAGTCGTTGGAGCAGTTTCAGGCCCTGTGTGAGCGGGAGCGCTGCCCGTTTGCCGTCATCGGGGTGGCAACTCAAGAGCGCCATTTGTTGGTCAGCGATGGGCAAATGCCCGAAGCGCGAACACAATTCCCCGCCGGGCCGCCCCAAGGGGAATTAGCCCCCTCGGGGGGCAGCGAACCACACAACGTGGGGAGCGTGGGGGCTCCAGTCAGCATGCCGATGGATGTATTGCTGGGCAAACCGCCCAAGATGCATCGCGATGTCACTTCGGTGGCGCGAACGTTTAGCCCGCTCAACCTGACCGGGGTAGACCTACAAAAAGCAGTGATCGACGTGCTGGCCCATCCTACGGTGGCCTGCAAGCGCTTTCTCATCACGATCGGCGATCGTACGGTGGGCGGCCTCACGCACCGTGACCAGATGGTCGGGCCGTGGCAAGTGCCGGTAGCAGATTGCGCTGTCACGCTGGCCGACTTCAAAGGCTTTGCCGGCGAGGCTATGTCCATGGGGGAGCGTACGCCGCTGGCGGCACTCAATGCCCCTGCATCAGGGCGCATGGCCGTGGCAGAAGCCATTACCAACCTGCTGGCCGCACCCATCGAGTTGTCGCGGGTGAAGTTGTCGGCCAACTGGATGGCCGCTTGTGGTGAGCCAGGCGAAGATGCTGCGCTGCATGCCACCGTCAAAGCCGTGGGGCTGGACCTGTGCCCCGCACTAGGGGTGAGTATCCCGGTGGGCAAGGATTCGCTGTCGATGCGCACGCAATGGAAAGATGGTGCTGCAGACAAAAAGGTGACATCGCCCGTGTCACTGATCGTCAGCGCCTTTGCGACCCTGGCGGATGTGCGGGGCACCCTGACCCCGCAGCTCAATGCCACGGAAGACACCACCTTGGTTTTGGTGGACCTGGGCAAGGGCCAGTACCGCATGGCGGGTAGCATCCTGGCGCAAACGCTCGATCAGGTGGGCGATACCGTCCCCGACCTCGATGATCCGCAGGAGCTGGTGCACCTGGTGCATGCGGTCAACGCCTTGCGCGCCAATGGGCAACTGCTGGCCTACCACGACCGTAGCGACGGTGGCCTGCTGGCCGCTGTTGCCGAAATGGCTTTCGCCGGGCGTGTGGGGGTTGCGTTGAATGTGGACATGCTGGTGACGGAGGGCGACGGCATTTCTGACAGCCGCATGGACGTGGGTGATAGCAAAAACTGGGCGGGGCAGGTAGGCCCACGGCGGCAAGAGATGACGCTCAAAGCCTTGTTCAACGAGGAGTTGGGCGTGGTGCTGCAAGTGCGCACCTCCGAGCGAACCGAAGTGATGGCGACTCTGCGTGCGCACGGCCTCGCCAAGTACAGCCACTTTGTTGGCAAGACGCGCCCCGTGACCGACGCCATTGATGTTGGCAAAGGCCAGTTGCAAATCTGGCGCGATGCAAAGGCCGTCTTTAGCGCTGATCTGTTTGATCTGCACCAGGTGTGGGACGCGGTAAGCTGGAAGATCTGCCAGCAACGCGACAACCCTGCCTGCGCCGACGCTGAGCACGCAGCTGCAGGTGCTAAAGACGACCCAGGTCTGCAGATTCATATGCCAAGAGAGGCTGCAGCGCTTGTGCAGCAAGCGCAGCAAGCTATCAAATCAGGAGCGCCTGGGCTTCTCATCAGTCGACCACGGGTGGCCGTACTGCGGGAGCAGGGCGTCAATTCCCATGTGGAAATGGCCTATGCGTTCACCGAAGCCGGCTTTGAAGCGTTTGACGTGCACATGACCGACCTGCAATCGGGCCGCGCGCGGTTGGGCGACTTCAAAGGCGTGGTTGCCTGTGGTGGGTTCAGTTACGGCGATACCCTGGGCGCAGGGATCGGATGGGCGCGTTCCATCACCTTCAACCCGGCGCTGTCAGACCAGTTCAAGGCATTTTTTGCACGCCCAGACACCTTTGGCCTGGGTGTGTGCAATGGCTGCCAGATGTTTGCCGAACTGGCGGACATCGTTCCCGGGGCACAGGATTGGCCCCGTTTCACCACCAACCAGAGCGAGCGCTTTGAGGCCCGCCTGAGTCTGGTGGAGGTGCTGGAGTCCTCCTCGCTGTTTTTCAAGGGGCTTGCGGGTATGCGTCTGCCCATTGCCGTGGCGCACGGGGAGGGCTACGCCAACTTCAAGTATCGCGGCAACCAGGAGCAGGCGATTGCTGCCATGCGCTTTGTCGACAACACCGGCGCCCAAACTGAGGCTTATCCGTTCAACCCCAACGGCAGTCCTGGCGGCCTTACCGCGGTAACCACGGCAGACGGACGCTTTACGGCCATGATGCCGCACCCGGAGCGCGTGTTTCGCAACATCCAGATGAGCTGGACGAGTCTGGATGCGAACGAATTCAGCCCCTGGATGCAGCTTTGGCGCAATGCACGCCAGTGGGTGGGGTAGCCGAAGGGGCTTTGGTCAGGTCACGGTGATGCGGTTGCTCAGGTCCAGCATGCGACTGGCCATCACCGCACCCAATGCCATCGCCAAGGCCAACGCGACACCAGGGTTCTGGCGGCGCAGGTTGTCGAAATCCTGCGGCCCCATCGACCACACCTTGCAGTCACTATAGGCTGCCACATTGGCAGTGCGAGCGAGCTGCGAGAAAAAGCTGCCCTCACCCACCACGGTACCCGGCCCAAGCAGTGCCAGTTGCACCAGTCCGCCCTCGGTGTGGATGTCGACCTTAAGGTTGCCCGACTCCAGGAAATAGAGCTTTCGATCACGGTCGCCCTGCGCAATCAGCAGGTGGCCGCGTTGCAGCATTTGGGGCTGCACAAAGGCTGACAGCACGCTCCAGCGGAAACTCTCCAGGAACTTTGCCAGACTGCCATCGGACTGGTTGCGGGTGATGGCAGCCACTAGCCCACTGGTGTCTGATTCAGATGATTGCGGAGGAGACGCGTTCATGGAACTCTTTCAAAGGTGCATAGGGTTGTCATCAGCAGGGCTGGAACGGCTGGACAGAAGACTACCCGTAAATTCGGTGTCTGGCAATCGTAACCTGTGCCGCGGTTGGCACGCTCCTCGGGATTACGCAGTGCCAAACTTTGTGTTGAACTCGACACCAATTTTTTGCAGCAAGGGCGTTGGCAATAAGCCGCCGGCACAGACAAGCACCGCGTCGTTGCGGTAGCGTTGCACGACGCCATCGTGGTCGATTTCAACCTGATGTTCCATGATTTGCCGGACTGAGGAATTGAGCAGCACGCGCAGTCGTCCCGCTTGCTGGGCCGAGTCGAGGAGCGTGCGGTTCTTCTGCTTGACCCGTGAGAACGCCGCGCTGCGGTACGACAGGATCACATCCGTTTCGGGAACGTCCGCCAGTGCGATGGCCGCTTCCAGCGCGCTGTCGCCACCGCCAACAACGAGGACCGCTTGTCCGGCGTACTGTTCGGGGTCGATCAGCCGGTAGGTCACCTTGGCGGATTCTTCGCCTGGTACTTCCAGTTTGCGTGGAGTGCCACGGCGCCCCATGGCGAGCAAGACCGAGTGTGCACTGTAACTGCCCTTGTTGGTGCGTACGAGAAACTTGCCATCCATCCGCTCAATGGATTCCATCCGCTCTTTGAAGGAAATCTTGATGCCGGTCTTCTGAACAACGTCCAGCCAGAACGCGAGCAACTTCTCCTTCTGCACCTCGCCGAATTTCACCTTGCCGATCAAGTCCAGTTCGACCGGGGCGGTCATGGCGATTTTCTGGCGCGGATAGTGGTACACCGCGCCCCCCAAAGAGTCCTCCTGTTCGACGATTTTGTAGGTCAGCTTGTGGCGGATAGCAGAGAGCCCCGCGGACAACCCCGCCGGGCCACAACCGACGAT
>CAJBVC010000869.1 GCA_903958915.1 uncultured beta proteobacterium | reverse complement strand
GCACGCTCCATGAGTGCTTGCCGCTCCATCGGCGCCGGCTCAACAGGAACCCTTGCCCAGGCATGGCGGGTGCTACACACCGCGGAATCTGCGTTCGCCGCAGTGTCAGGTTGCTCGTAGTCGACGGCGATCGTGTGGGTTGTCATTGCGGTGTGGCTTCAAAGCGCATGGAAAAGTCGGTGGCGCGTACATCCTTGGTGAGGGTGCCGATGGAAATGCGATCCACCCCTGTTTGCGCCAGTTCCGCCAGGCCATCCAAGGTGACTCCGCCCGAAATCTCAAGTACGGCGCGCCCCGCATTGATCGCCACCGCCTGGCGCAAAGTACTCATGTCCATGTTGTCCAGCAGCACCATGCGGGCTCCGGATTCGAGCGCGTCAGTGAGTTGCGCGAGCGTCTCGACTTCGATTTCCACAAAGTCCGCACGGCTTGCCAATTCGGCGGCACGCGCCAGCACTTCAGGAATGCCCCCGGCGGCCGCAATGTGGTTTTCCTTGATCAGGATCGCATCAAACAAGCCCACGCGATGGTTGGTGCCGCCACCCGTGCGCACGGCGTACTTTTGTGCCAGGCGCAAGCCGGGTAATGTTTTGCGTGTATCTACGATCTGGGCTTTGGTGCCCTTCACAGCGTCAACGTAACGCGCCGTCTTGGTGGCAACACCGCTGAGAAGCTGCAAGAAATTCAAGGCGGTGCGCTCGGCGGTGAGCAGGGCGCGTGCAAGTCCGTGGATTTCCAGAACAACCTGGTTGGTTTCGCACTGCTGGCCATCCTGCACATGCCAGGTAAGCGTTGCCTGCGGGTCCAATTGCCGGACCGCGACATCTACCCAAGCACTACCGCAGAGCACGGCAGGTTCCCGTGCCAGCACGCGAGCCACGGTACGGCGATCGGCAGCTACCAGCGATGCGGTGAGGTCACCGTCGCCCACATCTTCGGCCAGGGCGCGCGCTACGTCGGCCTGTGCGAGTTGGCGGATGGAAGCAGGTAAGAAATCAAAGGACTTGGCCATGCAAATTGTTACAAGCGAAAAGTGCCATTATCGCCCGACTGGCAAGCGTGAGCAGCTATCAAAAGAGGAGTAGTTTAAGGAGCCGCTGGCAAGATGCGGGCCAATAGCGCACCCTGGTAGCGGGCTTCCAGGGGGATGCGCACCTGCAGCGGGCTTCCGGGCGCGACAGCGATCGATTCCCCCTGCAGATTGCGCATGGCTTCCAGTGTGACGATGTGGTTGCCGCTGGGGTGTATCACCTCGATCTGGTCACCCACCTGGAATTTGTTCTTGACTTCCACTTCGGCCCAACCATCGGCCATGGCGCGCACTTCACCGACAAAGTGGCTATGGCCAATGTCCGAGTGTCCGGTCTCGTAGTTCTGGTAGTCCTGCGAGGGGCGGCGTTCCAGAAAACCGCTGGTAAAGCCCCGGTTGGCCAGGCCTTCAAGTTCCGTGATGAGGTGCGGATTGAAAGGCCGGCCGGCTACGGCATCGTCGATGGCGCGGCGGTAGGTTTGCGCGGTGCGTGCCACGTAGTACAGGCTCTTGGTGCGGCCCTCCACCTTGAGCGAGTCGACGCCAATTTTGACCAGACGCTCCACGTGCTCGACGGCGCGCAGGTCCTTGCTGTTCATGATGTAGGTGCCATGCTCATCTTCCATGATGGGCATGAGCTGGCCTGGGCGTCCGGCTTCTTCCAGCAGATAGACCTTGTCTGCCTCGGGGTGGCGCTGGCTACCCCCGCAGGCCGCAAACGCCGTCTCGGCCTCGTCCTGCGCGGCATTGAAGTCAAAACCGGCGTCCATCTTGACGGCGATGGCTTCCCCGGTATTGAGATTCTCGGCACTGGCCTGGGTGCTGTACTGCCAGCGGCAGGCGTTGGTGCAGGTGCCCTGGTTGGGATCACGCCGGTTGAAGTAGCCCGACAGCAGGCAGCGCCCGGAATACGCAATGCACAGGGCACCGTGGACGAATACCTCGAGTTCCATGTCCGGGCATTCCTGACGGATTTTCTCGATTTCATCCAGACTGAGCTCGCGCGACAGGATGATGCGCTTCACGCCCACCTTCTGCCAGAACTTCACCGCCATGTAGTTGACGGTGTTGGCCTGTACCGACAGGTGGATCGGCACATCGAGGTAGTTGCCCTTGTCCATGCCCTCACGCACCATCATGATCAGGCCGGGGTCGGCCATGATGAGGCCATCGGGTTGCATCGCGATCACCGGTTCAATGTCGCGCAAATAGGTGCGCACCTTGTCGTTGTGCGGCAGCAGGTTGCTGGTGACAAAGAACTTCTTGCCCCGGGCGTGGGCTTCCTGGATGCCGATCTCGATCTGCTCGAGCTTGAATTCGTTGTTGCGCGCGCGCAGGCTGTAGCGTGGCTGACCCGCATAGATCGCATCGGCGCCAAAGTCAAAGGCGGCGCGCATTTTGTCCAGCGACCCGGCGGGCAACAGTAGTTCGGGGGATGGTAGGCTCATGGGGCCGTATTGTCCTGCAAGCGCCAGTTCCCAGTGTATTTGGCGGGACAATAGTGGGATGGAAAATCAAATTTTGATTGCTGGCGGTGGCATTGGGGGCCTGGCTGCTGCGCTGGCATGCACGCAGGCGGGTTGGACGGTGCAGCTGTTCGAACGCGCCCGCGAATTTGGCGAAGTGGGGGCGGGCATCCAGATGGGGCCGAATGTGGTGCGCATTCTTAACGCCTGGGGCCTGGAGAAAGCGCTGCAGCAGGTGGTGGCGTTTCCCAGTGACCTGCGCGTGCGCAGTGCGACGGACGGTGACGAGTTGGGCATTTTGTCCCTGGGTGAGCGCGTCATCCAGCGCTACGGAGCGGCCTACGCCACGGTGCACCGGGCCGATTTGCAGTCGGTGTTGCTGCAAGCGGTACAGCAACAAGACCATGTGCAATTGCATCTGGACAATGGGGTGCACAGATATCAGGAAGAGGCCCAGGGTATTCGGATCCACACGGCACATGGCCAGGATGCAACGGGAGGCGCCCTGGTGGGCGCGGACGGTATCTGGAGCAGTGTTCGCCAGCAACTTCTGGCCGACGGGCCACCGCGCGTCACCGGGCATCTGGCCTACCGCGCCATGGTGAAGCAACAGGACTTGCCAGAGAAACTGCGCAGCCAGCGCGTAACAGCCTGGCTCGGTCATGACCTCCATGTAGTCCAGTACCCCGTGCGCCGGGGGGAATGGATGAACGTGGTGGCGGTTGTGCATGGCCGGCTCGATGGCGACGCTGAAGATTGGGACCACGCCACCAATGCCAAAGAATTACGCCAGGCAATGTCACACACCGCTAGTGGCCTCCAGGACCTGATTGCAGCGATCGCCCAATGGCGCGCCTGGGTGCTGTGCGATCGGCCGCCCATGCACAGTGCGACTGAGCAGGCGCAGGGGCGGGTAGCCCTGCTGGGCGACGCGGCGCACCCCATGCGACCCTATATGGCGCAGGGCGCTGGTATGGCAATCGAAGATGCAGCGTGCCTGCAAAGCGTGCTGACGCCCACAGGGGTACCGATGCAGCAACGCTTGCAGCGCTATGCGCAGCAACGCTGGCAGCGCAATGGTCGGGTGCAGGCGCGCTCCATCCGCAATGGCGAAATATTCCATGCCAAGGGCGTTATGCGCTGGGGTCGAGACCTGTCCATGCGGTTGCTGGGGGAGAAATTGCTGGATGTGCCGTGGCTGTACGCGGGGCCAAAGCCCGATTGATGTCGCTGGTCTCTTCAGGTGACCGCATGTTTTGCGTTGAACCGCTCTTCTTTCCACTCGCCACTGGCCAAGACCTGGTGCAAGTGGTCCACCGCATTCCAGACGTCTTCAAACCCGATGTACAGGGGTGTGAAGCCAAATCGCAGAATGTCCTTGTGCAGGCCGCCGTCGCCCGCCCGGTAGTCGCCGACAACACCCCTGGCAATCAGCGCCTGCACGATGGCAAAGGCGCTGGACTGCCCATCTTTGGACCGGTCGCGGGTCAGCGACACCTGAGAGCCGCGCTGCGCGTGTGCGATTGGCGTTGCCACACCGAGCGCAAAATCAGAGCAGCGCTGCTCCACCAATGCAATAAACAGGTCCGTCAGCGCCAGGGACTTGGCCCGCAGCGCCGCCATGCCGCCAACTGGTTTGGTCTTGGCAAAAATGTCGAGGCCACATTCCAGCAGCGACAGACTGACGATAGGCTGCGTGCCACACAGGTAGCGCTGTATGCCCGGTGCCGGCTGGTAGTCGGATGTAAATTCAAACGGTGCCGCATGGCCCCACCAGCCTGACAGGGGCTGCCAGAAACGGCTGGCGTGGCGTGGATG
>CAJBVC010000868.1 GCA_903958915.1 uncultured beta proteobacterium | reverse complement strand
GTACGTGCCTCGTCCACCAGAATCGGCACCACACGGGGGCCCAGCGCCTGGTCGCGCAGCAAGGTGGTCAGAAAGCGCACATAGGCCTGTGTCGTGGAGATTTCACGGCCTTCTGCGGTGGGCTCCATCACACTCTTGAAAGTGTCCAGTGACGGCACCGTGAACTGCTCATCCGCCTTGGTACGGCGATGCGGCAGGTAGCCACCCAAGGCCATGCGCCGCTCGTGCAGGTAGCGCATCTCGGGCGTGTCGTCCGCGGGCTTGTAGAACGGTATGTCGGCCAGCTGGCTATCAGGAATCGGGATATTGAAGCGGTCGCGGAAGATCTTGATGTCTTCGTCGGTCAGCTTCTTGGTCTGGTGCACATTGTTCTTGCCCTCACCGCTCTTGCCCATGCCAAAGCCCTTGACGGTCTTGATCAACAGCACGGTGGGTTGCCCCTGGTGATTCACCGCCTGGTGGTAGGCCGCATAGACCTTTTGCGGGTCGTGGCCACCGCGACGCAGGTTCCAGATATCGTCATCGCTCATCTTGGCAACCATCTCGGCGGTCTTGGGATCGCGCCCGAAGAAATGCTTGCGCACGTAGGCACCGTCATTGGCCTTGAACGACTGGTAGTCGCCATCGAGTGTGTCCATCATCAGCTTGCGCAGGGCACCGTCCTTGTCACGTGCCAGCAGCGGGTCCCAGTTGCTGCCCCATAGCAGCTTGATCACGTTCCAGCCCGAGCCGCGGAATTCGCCTTCGAGTTCCTGAATGATCTTGCCGTTGCCCCGCACCGGGCCATCCAGGCGCTGCAGGTTGCAGTTCACCACGAAGATCAGGTTGTCGAGCTTCTCACGTGCAGCCAGACCAATGGCCCCCAGCGACTCGACTTCATCCATTTCTCCATCGCCACAGAACACCCAGACCTTGCGGTTTTCGGTATTCGCAATGCCGCGTGCGTGCAGATACTTGAGAAAGCGTGCCTGGTAAATCGCCATCAACGGACCAAGACCCATCGACACCGTGGGAAACTGCCAGAAGTCGGGCATCAGCTTGGGGTGCGGGTAGCTCGACAGGCCTTTGCCATCGACCTCCTGGCGAAAGTGCAACAACTGGTCTTCGGTGAGGCGACCCTCCATGAAAGCGCGGGCATAGACACCCGGCGCCACGTGGCCCTGGATATAGAGGCAGTCACCACCGTGCTCTTTTCCTGGTTCAGCACTCTCGGCATGCCAGAAATGGTTGAAACCAGCACCAAACATGTGCGCCAGCGATGCGAACGAACCGATGTGACCGCCCAGGTCGCCACCATCCACCGGGTGGTGGCGATTGGCCTTGACCACCATCGCCATGGCGTTCCAGCGCATGTAGGCGCGCAGCCGCTCTTCAATTTCGATGTTGCCAGGGCAACGCTCTTCACTGTCGGTTTCTATGGTGTTGACATAGCCGGTATTGGCCGAGAACGGCATGTCGATGCTGCTCTGGCGGGCGTGTTCAAGCAACTGTTCGAGCAGGAAGTGGGCACGCGCTGGGCCTTCACTCTGGATGACCGCAGAAAGCGCGTCCATCCACTCGCGTGTTTCCTGTTGGTCCGAATCTGGCGCTGGTACGCCGGCGGCGCCCTGTGAAGCAGCTGTCATGGTGGTGTCTCCTATTGCGAATGGCGTAATTTAGTACGGTCTGCCTATTTTCTCACAGAATATTTAAAATTTCAAATAGTGCTTTGTAATTTCATATTATGACATGTCGGCAGAGAATTTTGTGTGGGTGAACAGACCGCGTCGCGCTCGCCCGCCCACGCCACCCTACACTCGCTGCATGCCATCTCCCGTGCTCAGTAACCTGCCTCGCCAAATAGGACTTCCCACCATTGAAGGTGCTACGTCATGGTGGCAACGGCTTACGCCGCACCGCCAGGATCGTGTCGCGATGCTGGCGCCCCTCGCAGCCGTGCTATTGTTTTTTGCGGCCATTGTTTCAGCATTGGGCTATTTGCGTGCGGAAGAAATGGAGCGCGAACAGCAGGCCGTACAACGCGATGTGGAGTACACCCAACAGCGATTGCGGCTGAGGCTGCTTGAGCGCCAGGAGCAACTCATGCGCATAGCCCGGGAGTTGTCCAATCGCGATCTGGATCTGATTGACTTTCGCTACCGTGCCGAGCTCATGATCAACCAGTACCCGGAGTTGCAGGGCGTCGCCTGGATCGACGAGCGCCGTCGTGTCAAGGCCAGTCTCGGCACGGCCTTACGATCAGCCGGGCTGGTACAACTCCCGGCGGAAGACCCATTGCACGACGGAGTTTCTGGCTTCACGCAGGCGCAGGATGCGATGCAACCGGTATACGTCCAGCGGGTACGGCTGCAAGGCGACGCACCGCTGCTACAGATGCACATCCCTCTGGCAAACAACGGAAAATTCGTGGGTGTTTTGTTGGCCGAGTTGTCGGTGGACGGGCTCTACCGGTATGGGGTGCCATCAGAGGTTTCTGCGCAATACGCCGTGTCGATGCTCGACGCCAATGGCAATCTGCTCGCAGGCAGTGCCATGCCCAGCCGAAAGGCTGTCAATACATTGCTGCCTTGGGCCATTCCCGCCAAGGAGTATGCAATGCCGGTATCGCCGGTGGGCAGCAGTTTGATCATCCGCGCGCAAGCCTACCGCGCTTCATTGGGTGTGATTGGAAGCGGCCTGTTCTGGCTGGTGAGTGCGCTCAGCGTCATGACGGCCTGGATGCTGATTGCCAACTGGCGCCACACTCGCCGTCGGATGCAGGCGCAGCAAGCACTGCTGTCCGAGACCAATTTCCGTCGGGCCATGGAAAACTCCATGCTCACCGGTATGCGGGCCATGGACCTGCAAGGGCGCATCACCTACGTCAACGCGGCGTTTTGCCAGATGACTGGCTGGAGCGAGTCGGACCTGGTCGGGCGCACTGCCCCGTTTCCGTACTGGCCCGAAAGCGACAAGGAACACCTGGCCTCGCGCCTTGAAGAGGAGTTGACTGGCAAGACTTCGGTGGGAGGCATACAGGTGCGCGTTCAAAGGCGTGACAACACCCTATTCGATGCACGGCTGTATGTGTCACCACTGATCGATTCGATTGGCAACCAGACCGGGTGGATGACATCGATGACCGACATCACCGAACCCAACAAGGTACGCGAGCAATTGTCGGCATCGCATGAGCGATTCACCACCGTACTGGAAGCGCTCGACGCTTCCATCTCGGTGGCACCGCTAGGCAGCGATGAACTGCTGTTTGCCAACAAGATGTACCGCCAATGGTTTGGCATGCAGGCGGGCGGGCACCTGCAACTTGTGGCGGAAGCGGGTGTTCCCCCGAGCGCGCCCAATGATGAGTCGCTGGACAACGTGGACTCGTTCGCCGGTCTGCCCACCTCGGGGCTGCACGACTCCGAGAGCGAACGCGCGGAGATTTTCGTGGCCGATCTGGGCAAGTGGCTGGAGATTCGGACGCGCTATTTAAGCTGGGTCGATGGACGCCTGGCGCAGATGGTGATTGCCACTGACATTACCAACCGGCGTTTGACCGAGGAGCAAGCCTCGACGCAAGCGGAACGCGCGCAAACCGCCAGCCGGCTCATCACCATGGGTGAAATGGCGTCAAGCGTGGCGCACGAACTCAACCAACCCCTGACCGCGATCAACAACTACTGCAACGGCATGGTGTCCCGCATCAAGGACAAACAGATTACCGAGGAAGACCTGCTTCGGGCACTCGAAAAAACCGCGAGGCAGGCGCAACGCGCAGGGCAAATCATTCAGCGCATCCGGGCATTCGTCAAACGCAGTGAGCCCAACCGGACCCCTTCGGAGATCGTGGTCATGGTGGCCGAGGCTGTTGAGCTGGCCGAAATTGAGCTGCGACGCTTCAACGTACGGCTCAACCATTACGTGGCGGCACGCCTGCCGCTGCTGCTGGTGGACCCGATTCTGATTGAGCAGGTGCTCATTAATCTGCTGCGCAACGCAGCAGAGTCGATCGACATGGCGTTGCGCCCAACTGCAGAGCGCATCGTGGAACTGCGTGTGCTGCCCCGCCAGGTCGACGACAAGCCAGCGATTGAATTTACCGTGCAGGATACCGGTAAGGGTCTGGCGCCAGAAGTGATGGCACGGCTGTACGAAGCGTTCTACTCCACCAAGCCCGATGGCATGGGAATTGGCCTCTCGTTGTGCCGCTCCATTGTTGAATCGCACCTGGGACGTATGTCTGCGGAGAACATTTACAATGGCGATACGGTGGTGGGTTGCCGGTTTTCCTTCTGGATTCCGCTGGGAGACGTCGCAGAGAGCATCACCAGTTTCCGCCTCAGTAGCAAATGAACCCTTGGATCCTTGAATGAATTTGATTCCCAAAAAAGGCACGGTCTATGTGGTCGATGACGACGAAGCCGTGCGTGATTCACTGCAGTGGCTATTGGAGGGCAAAGGCTATCGGGTACGTTGCTTTGATTCAGCCGAATCATTTTTGAGCCGCTACGACGCGCGTGAAGTGGCCTGTCTGATCGTTGATATCCGCATGGGTGGGATGACCGGGCTCGAGTTGCAAAATCGCCTGCTGGAGGCGCGCTCCCCGTTGCCGATTGTCTTTATCACCGGCCATGGCGATGTGCCCATGGCCGTCGACACGATGAAGAAAGGCGCGATGGACTTTATCCAGAAGCCGTTCAAGGAAGACCAGTTGCTGGGTTTGGTCGAGCGCATGCTCGAACACGCCACGGATTCGTTCTCGGACTACCAGTTGGCCATCAACCGCGATGCGCTGCTGTCCAAGTTGACCTTGCGTGAGTCGCAGGTGCTGGAGCGCATTGTGGCGGGCCGGCTGAACAAGCAAATCGCCGATGATCTGGGCATCAGCATCAAGACGGTGGAAGCACACCGCGCCAACATCATGGAAAAACTCAGCGCCAACACGGTTGCTGATCTTCTGAAAATTGCCCTTGGCCAGAACGCTCCTAAAACCTGACGCTACACCTTTCATAGCATTTCACGCCCGCCCCGCAAGGTAAAGCGGGCGTTTTCACTTGAGAAAAAGAAACATGACACCAGCAAATGCGGGCCAATTGATTGACGGAGTCGCCCTCTCCGCCCGACTTCGTGCGCAGGTGGCAGGCGACGTGGTGACGCTCAAGGCACGGGGGGTGACCCCGGGACTGGCGGTCATACTGGTCGGTGAAGACCCTGCCAGCGCGGTCTACGTGCGCAACAAGGTCAAGGCGTGTGGCGACACGGGCGTGCACTCGGTGTTTGAAAAATACGAGGCCACCTTGACCGAACGCGCGCTGCTCGACCGCATTGC
>CAJBVC010000867.1 GCA_903958915.1 uncultured beta proteobacterium | reverse complement strand
GCCAAGGAAATCAAGAGCCTCATCAATGCAAGCGTGGAGCGCGTGGAGCATGGAAACACGCTCGTTGAAAATGCTGGCAACACCATGACGGAAGTTGTCAGCAGCATCAAACGGCTCACCGACATAATGGGTGAAATCAGCGCAGCCAACTCGGAGCAGACGACGGGTTTCGAGCAAGTTGGACAGGCGGTCAACAATATGGACCAAGCGACCCAGCAAAATGCTGCGCTTGTCGAAGAAATGGCTGCTGCCACCGGTAGCCTCAACACCCAGGCCAACGACCTCGTACAGATAGTTGCAATCTTCCAGCTAGGGAGCAGTCAAGCCAATGCAGGACCATCCAAAACGCTACGAAACAGTAGTACAGTGACTCCGCCGCGCCCTGCAATTGGTCGACCATCCCCCGCACCACGGCTCGCAAACGTCGCGCCCCATCGGGCAACCAGTGTAAAGGCCAAGCCACAGCCAGCAAGACCCCCGTCACTGCCCGAGCCCGTCGGGCAGGCCAACGCCAAGCCAGTTGGCCGTGATGACGACTGGGAGACGTTTTGAGGCTCAGGCCATTTGCGTGACTTGTTGTTTGAGTAACTAACGACGGACGACATACACAAAGCATCCGATGCAAGCTCAAACGCACGCCTCCAGCTACCGGACATCCGCGACCGTCGGGATACGCTGCACTGGAGTCCGTCGGGTCAAGGTTGTGGTCCTTGCCATCCGACCGGCTGCTTTGGCCTCCCGGACCACCACCACGAATGGCGGGTCCTCCCACTTACCACCGGCAGGAATGGGCACGCAAGAGCCGACCGCGAATGTCGGGAATCCGGCGATGATATTGGCTATTTTTGCCCAAGCCCCAAAAAAGTAAAGTTAGTCGAACGCTTCGCCTGGCGGGACTTGGGTGGCCTGGTGCCAAAAGGCTGAATCAGCATAGTGGGCGGCCAGGGCCTGCATGTCGACGATGGGGTCTTCGTCACCAAACTCGAACGAACCAAACAGATTGACATGCTGCCATGCAACTGGCGACATCCCTCGAATGAACGCCACCGCCTCCCGGTCGCCAGCGGCCAGCTTTTGCTGATACACCGCCGAGAGCAGTTTTGTGTTGTAGTAGATGACGGCGTTGGCGATCAGGCGCGAGCAGTCGTTCCAGATTTGCTGCTCGGTTTCTGTTTGCACTCTGAATTTGCCGCCATTGACAAACGCGACCGCCCTGCGGAACCGATGGTAGGCTTCGCCGCGATTGAGGGCACGCTGCACACTTTGACGCAAGTCGACGTCGTCGATGAAGTTCAGGATGTACAGGGAGCGGCATATATTGTCCAGCTCCCAAAGGGCCTGCTTGGTCTGATTTTGGCGAGCATAGCTGCTGAGCTTGCGCACGATGGTGGCCTGGGTCGTGTCTTTTTGCACCATCGATGCCATGATGCGTTGCACGGTGGACCATTCACGGATGACCAAATCTTCGTCCGCCTGGCTGGAAGGCTTTATCAGCGAGTCCTCAGGGAATTTGCTGGGCGAATCAAAGCTGACCAGAGAAGCTGTCTTCTTGCGCAAGTTCTTGTAACGCGGCGCAAAGGCACAGCCAACGGTCAGAAGGGACCAGAAATTGATCTGGTTTGTGCCATGCGTATCCGTGGAATGGCGCGTTGGCTGAATGTCCGAGGTGTTGTTGTAGAGCAGATCGAAGACGTAATGACTTTCGTGCTCGTGTGTACCAATGACGCGTGCGTTGATCGGCACATGGTTGGCAACCACAGTGTAGGAGCTGACCCCCTTGTCCAACCCAAAATATTTTGGCGAATAGCGCGCGTTGAACGTCTCTATTTGCGCCTCCATGCGCTGGCCGTCACTGCTGGAGTGCACTTCGTCTCGGATATTGAACAGCTCAAACGCGGGCAGTTTGGCGGTCGTATTGGAGATAGCGTCGTTGGCCGCGTGTAGGGTTTCTGGGCGCAAAAAATTCCGAGCGGTTGTCGCCAATGACGCATAGCTCATGCCTGACACTTCAGCCATTTTTCCCAGACCCATGTTGGTGCCGAACGCGACAACGCAGGCTAGCAGTTCGCGCGCATCGTGCGTTTGCTTGACGTTGCGGTCAAGCACATGGGTGAATGCCTCCAAAAATCCGGTGTCTTTGGCGACGAAGCGAAGCAAGTCGGCGATGGAGATGCTTGGCAACTGGCCGTAAAACGGGTGATTGGTGGACTCTTTCGCAGTGGGGTAAATCAGCGTCCACCGCTTCTTCTCGCCTTGGCCTTGGACCTTTATGTGCTGGTTGACGCCATCGGCAATGCGTTGGTTCACCTCGGCGTACTTAGCGTCCAAGGCGCGGCGAAACTCGGCCAACGTGTCTTGGATGGGTGCTAGCAGGATGGGCAGACCGATCTCGGCCAGCAAGGCTTCCTTGTCTTTCCAGCGCTCATCGCTGATCAGATCGTCTTCGAAGCGGCGAAATTCATGGCTATGGTTGACAAACATGTCACCCGACTCCAACGCGCTGCGTAGCAGGCGGTAGATCAGGAATTCGTAACGATCCAGGTCCAGGACTTTGGCCGCTCTATCGGTCGCATCAGCATTGCGGTACAGATAACGGTTGTGACTCTTGGGGATCAACGCCGTCGGAAAGAGTGCCAAGTCAGCCTTCTGCAGCGACAGGTCTTGGCCCAACAGCTTTTGTAAAACGGTGATGGCATTGGCCAATGGTGCTTCCTCCACCCGGCCCGAGAAATTCAGTTCACAAAACAGAGGGCGTAAATTACGCTTGATCGTCATGGAGATCTTCGACAGGTAGTCCCATTCATGGGACATCTGGTCAAAGGCGACATTGCGCAGGTAGTTCGACACGTCTTTGAAGGTTTGAGGCTCAAGGATGGCAAAGGCCCGCTGCTGAACGTCGACAAACGGGCAGTCGCCGGGGATTGAATCGTCTACAAAGAGCCCCAGCACCTCACCTGCCGCTTGCAAATTGGAGCTGGCCCCTTCAAGCGCTTTTTGTCTGGCCTCATTGGATACCAATTTGGCGTGCTTCTCGAACTGGCCAACCAGGTAAATGAAGGCTTCAATCAGGTTGTCATTGATTTGCCGGAACCGGTGCAGGGCGAAGCACAGCAGGTAGAGCCTTGCGGCTCCCTTGTCCATGCGCTGCAGCTTGTAGAGGGTGTAAAACTTGACGAGCGACGCATAGTACTTGCCGCTTTCGTATGACAGGCCCGCCAGGTTCAAAAAGGAATGGGCAAATTCATGAAGTGGCGCGAATGTTGAGCGCCGCTGCACTTCAGCCTTCAGTTCTGTCCAGCTGAAATTCTTCGGCTCACGCTTGATAGCGCGAATGCTCATGGTCTGCGCGTCGCCATCCAACAATTTATCCAGATGCTCAATGACAGACGGCAGTGCATGCAGTGCCAGCAGTTGGGTGACGCGCTCGCCTTCGCCCGCCACGACGCGGCCCACCATATCCTGTAGCGTGCTGTACCGTGGTGCCACGCACCGGTGGTTTGCGAGATGCTGAAACGCCTCGCGCAAAATGAACACCGGCTGAATAGATAATGCAGCGGTACGCTGCATCCGCATGACCAGATCATGCTTGGCAGAAGTATCGCAATCGCGATAACCCGTCAATGACAGGATGGCTTGGCGGATCAGTAACCTGGTCGGTTTGGATGGTACTGACAGGGTGCGGACATTGACGCCAACGAAGTGACGCCGAGCCAGATGGTGCAGGTCATCCATGACGCAGGCAAGCTCAAAAGAAAAGAATTGCCTTTTGGCCTTGAAATACCCTAATTCAAGTGCCTGAAAGATGCCTGCTGACGGCCGGCGCAGCCCAACGCTGGCTTGCTCAGCGTCGCTCATCACAAAGTAATACTGCCGATCTTCATCATCAAACTGAGGCAGGTTGTAGAGGTCGTTGATCTCTGGTTGCGAGAGGATATTGAGACGGTGCGATTGGGTTGGCGGCATTGGGTTTGCAAAAAATGAATGAAAAAGTGGGCTTGAAATGTACAGTCCATTGAGATAACCTTAATTATCAAAATAGATACAGTGCACTGATAAACTGGCAACATGCAAAAGTACGTGAAAACCTTGCCAGCCGATCCAACACCCGTACCGGGGGACGGATTTCCTGATTCGGCGCAGCTTGCTGCCCTGCGTGCCTGGTACGAGGGGTTGTCGTCGCGCGCGGCCATTGCCCAGTACCTAGGTGACCGAAAGCTCAGTGGCCAGTCTTCACGCGGCCTGCTGGGTCAAATTCGCCGTCGCCTGGCCTTGTTCGCGCGCCAACGTAACCGTGAGGACCTGGCTGTAGTGTTTGAGCAGCCAGAATCCGACCGCTGCCAGCATGCCCGTGCGGCGCTGGCCGCAATCGAGCGACTGCGAGGCATGCCTGTGCCCACGCCAAAGATCACCGATGACATCAGCCTGTGGCTCTCGGAGCGCTGCGTGCGCGCATTGAATGTCCACGGCATCAAGACCATGGCCGATTTGACCGTGCGCGTGCCGCGACGGCGGCGCTGGTGGGCGGCTGTACCTGGGCTGGGAGTGACTAGTGCCAAACAGATCGAGGCTTTCTTTGCCGAACACCCGCAATTGGTTGAGCGCGCCAGGGCCTTGGTCGTGCGCGATGCCCAGCAGGAGCTTGTGCCCTGGGAGCTACTGGTGGTGCCAGAAGAGGTCGACGGCTCCAGGGGGAGCTTCAGGGCACCAGAAGCCACTTGCACACTGAATTCGACCAATGACTATGAAGCTGTCCAAGCCTGGCTGAGTTTGCACGAGTCAGCCGCCACCCAGCGGGCTTACCGCAAAGAGGCCGAGCGCCTGATTCTGTGGGCCATCCTTGAGCGCAAGAAGGCTTTGTCGTCCCTAAACACCGAAGACGCCATTGCCTACCGGGCGTTTCTGCGCCACCCGACGCCCGCCAGGCGCTGGATAGGCCCGTCACAGGCCAGGACATCACCGGATTGGAAGCCCTTCGTGGGTAGCTTGGCGCCACGGTCGGTGGCCTATGCGTTGGCGGTGATCGGCGCCATGTACCGCTGGCTGATCGAGCAGCGCTACGTTCTGGCCAACCCCTTCTCTGGAATCAAAGTCAAAGGCGCGTCACACGCCGCGCCCATGGATACCGGTCGTGTGTTTACCGAAGGGGAATGGTCCATCATTCGCGCGGTTGCCGATAGCCTGGAGTATTCCCACGGTTGGCACTTGCCCGCCGCGCAGCGCCTGCGCTTTGTGCTCGACTTCGCCTATGCCACGGGCCTGCGGGTCAGTGAGCTGGTCGGTGCCACACTCGGCCAGATTGAAACGGATGCGCACGGCGACCACTGGTTGAAGTTGGTCGGCAAAGGCAAAAAAGCCGGCAAAGTGGCATTACCGCCGCTGGCCAAATCCGCTCTGGATCATTCGTTGATGCAGCGTGGCCTGCCCATTACGCCTGCGCACTGGAAGCCCAAAACGCCGCTGATTGCTGATCTTGGCGACCCCGACAGCAAGTCGGGGATCACCTCCACCAGGGTTTGGGCGTTGATGAAGAGATTCTTCCTGACCGTGGCGAGGGTCATTGAAAAGGAATCCCCGGCTACAGCGGAAAAGCTGTGCAGGGCAAGTCCCCATTGGATGAGGCACACTCATGCCACACATGCGCTGGTGCGCGGTGCCGAGCTAACCACCGTGCGCGACAATCTGCGGCATTCGTCGGTTGCCACAACCTCGATTTACCTGCACTCCGACGAAGTCAAGCGGGCCAGACAGATTGGGGATGCGTTTGCGGCCCGGGCATGAAGGAGGGCCAATATTGGCGAATGCCGAGAACACGGATGAACCAGCGCGTCGCGTTCGCCCAGGAGCCTCAATGCAGCGGGGATTTGGTTAACTTTACTTTTTTGGGGCTTGGGCAAAAATAGCCACGTTGGCGGAGAAACCCTCAAAAGTATTGAAGCGCAAACCAGAGTCAACCGCCGACAACTGTACCGATTGATCGAGCGCTGCAACGAAACCCATGTCGACGGACGACCATTCGGATATCGTGCACTGGTTCGCTATGCCCGTGTCGCTGTCTATGACCGTGTGCGTCCATTCACGGCCATCAGCGCGAGTGGCTTTGGCGCTGCTGCTGGTGCCTTTGGACTTTTGCTACAAGCCCACCCAGAATTGAGCCATTGGCTCAAGGAGCAGGTCACGCGCAAGCGCATCACCGTCACCCAAATCAGCACGGACGGAGAGCTACGCACCCGACTGCTCAATCTAAAGCATGCCCACGCCAGCTTTCAGAGCGAGTGCCGCAAGTTGAATATCAGTGCGCACGAGTATCCATTCAACACCGACCGTATGGCCATTCGCGCCCTATCAGCGAGCCTGCGTCGCGAGTGCCTGGATGGTTTCGGTCGCGCATCGCATCTGGCAGGTGCCAGTCATTTGAAAGGGTTGCCTGCCGATGCTGATCAACTCGGAGCACCGGCGGCGACACATTTTCTCAATGTCGTCGAATTCGATGGACACCGACTCGATCTTCGCCTCAAGGTGACGGTCAAAGATCCATTGGGCTTTGAGCAGCAATTCGAAATCGAGCGGATTTGGCTGTTGGCAATCATTGACGTATGGAGCCGTGCCGTCCTGGGCTATCACGTTTCGCTCAACCGCGAGTACAACCGCTACGACGTGATCCGCACCATCGAAGCCGCTCTGGAGCCGCATCGCCCTATGGTGTTCACGCTGCCCGGGGTAAGTTATGGTCCTTTGGGAGGATTTCCTTCAGACAAGTTGCCCGAACTGGGCTACGCCACCTGGCAATGGTTCAAGCTCGACAATGCCAAGGCCAACTTGTCCAGCGATGTGCGCCACGCCCTTGCCGAATTCATTGGCTGCATGATCGAGGCCGGCGCGCCGCACACTCCCGACGGTCGCCCGTATATTGAGCGTTTCTTCGGCTCCGTTGCGGCCAATCTTTCAAGCGGCCTGCCGGGCTACACCGGCTCCCACCCCAAAGACATCCGTCGCATCTTGTCTGACCCCAAGGGCAATGCCAGATTACAAGTCTCATTGAATGAAATCGAGGAGTTGCTGGAGGCCGCCATTGCTGTCTACAACGCTTCCCCGCACGATGGCCTGAACGGCCGAACACCTTTGGAAGCCGTCGAGCATTCAGTGCGCACTCACGGCGCAATGCTCAATCGGCTGCCAGATGCAAAACGGCGCACGCTGTGCCTAATGGGGTCCCCTCGTTTTCAGTGCAATAAGTGACGGTAGGTAGAGCTAGCACTGGCGCGGGGGTGGTCTGCGTAGATCTTTGATTTCATTGGCTTTCCTGTTCCCTTTGCAAACGGGTATCGTGACCGCCCACTAATGGGGTTAACGATGCAGGGCTGGCACACAACGTTTTGGGGATGCGTGAGCTCCCCCGTGACATCAGCGACTTCGAGATGAAGGCGTTTTTCACCTTTGATGGCGTGGAGCGCGAGGCAGTCAATGCACGCCGAGGTGATTCCCACAAGCTTGGTCTGGCGCTCCATATTGGTTTTCTGCGCATGAGTGGGCGTTTGCTCGGTGCCTTTCGGGTAATTCCAGTAGCCTTGTGGCGCCACCTTGGCAACGAGCTTGGCATTGCAGCACCAGAGGTTGCCTCCTTGAGGACCATGTATGAACGCGGCCGCACGCTATTCGATCACCAGCAAATAGCCTGCACAGTCTTAGGTTTTCAGTGGATGAGCGAACACCAACGCCGCTCGCTTGTGCGTGAACTGCGCGACGAAGTGGCACGCTGCGCCGACCGCGATCAGTTACTCGTGAGGGCGCGTCAATGGCTGTACAAGAACAAGCTGGTGATCGTTCACGAGCGGGCAATTCGGACACTGATTGCGGCGGCACTTGCACAACTCGAAGTTGAAACAGGCACCACCATCGCCGCCAGCGTTGATCCAGCAACCCTTGATCGCTGGCGAGCCTCAGTTTCAGAGCTGCGCCCAGATGGCCAAACCCAGCAGAGTTGGCTGTGGGCGGCACCGGCCAAACATTCAACCCGCCAAATCAGCGAGATACTGGAACGTATCGACCTGCTTTACACCCTGGACGTACATAAACACCTCGCAGACATCCCCGATCTCATCTTGCGCCGCTACGCGCGCCGCCTAGCCTCGAGACCCCCGTCTGCCGGGGCAAAGATCAAGGAGCCGGCCCGTACTGTGGAGGTTGCCTGCTTTCTGCGGTACTGCCTGTTTGCCACGACGGACCAATTGATCTTGATGGTGCAGCGCCGAATTGCCGATCTGTGGCGCCATGCTGGAGCTGAAGTTCCCGCTGCCGTCAATTGGGCTGCAATGTACAAGACGCTGCTGGGTGAACTGGAGGCTTTGAGTGCCAGGGGTGCTGTGCCAGACTCAGAACTGCGTGCGCGGTTGGATGCCTTGGTCATCGCAACGCAGAAACGCAAGCCACCAAGTCGGGCGTCCTTGGTACGCGAGGGATTGATCGATGGCATTCGCCCCGTGCGGTCGTTGCTGGTCGCCATTGCAAAGCTGCCGTGGCAGGCAACCGGCGAGCATCCAGCCATCAAATACCTTGCCAAGCTGCAAGCGTTTTATCTCAAGAGTTCCAGAAAACTGCCAGTTGATATGGTGGCCCCAAGTCTGGGAAGGGTTTGGCAGGCTTCGATTTCCAGTCCGGACCGGGAGCGAGCTTTTCAGGCGTTGGAGGTGGCTACCTTGTTTGCTCTGCGTCGCGCGGTACGCAATGGCTCTGTCTGGATTGAACACAGCTTGAGTTTCAAGGGTCGTGCGCGCCTGTTCTTCATGGACGAACGCTGGAAGGCAGAATCCAAAAAGCACTACGCCCGTCTATCCTTGCCAGGTAAAGCCGCCACATTTTTGAAGCCTCTGCTGGCTAGAGTAGCTGCCGGTGTCGATGCGGTGGCCGCTGCTGCCCGCAGTGGCGTATTACGTGTCGGCGACGAACTCCATCTCGCAGCCATACCAGCCGAAGACGAAGACTCGGAGGTGACCAAGCTGCGTGCTGCCTTGGATCACCGCATTGGTGAGGTGCAACTGCCGGAAGTGATTTTGGCAGTTGATGCCCAGGTCCGCTTCAGCTGGATCATGCTCGGGCGTGAGCCTCGCTCTACAGATGAGTTGCTGATGGTCTATGCCGGCATCATGGCGCACGGCACCAGTCTGACAGCCATCGAATGCGCTCGCATGATCCCACAATTGTCAGCCACCAGCATCCGACAGGCCATGCGCTGGGCGCGGGACGAACGACGCCTGAGCCAGGCCTGCCAGGCTGTGCTGGAATTCATGCAGCGACACCCGATCGCCACCACTTGGGGTAGATCCGATTTGGCATCGTCTGACATGATGAGCATGGAGACCACCAAACGGGTGTGGCAAGCCAGGCTTGATCCCCGGCGCAATACACCCTCCATTGGCATCTACTCCCATGTGCGGGACCGCTGGGGGATCTTCCATGCGCAGCCTTTCGTGCTCAATGAACGCCAGGCGGGCGTGGCCATTGAAGGTGTCATCCGCCAAGAAAAGCTGGAGACCAGCCAACTGGCGGTGGATACGCATGGGTACACCGACTTTTCGATGACACTGGCCCGGTTGGTCGGTTTTGATCTTTGCCCGCGGTTGAAGGAACTCAAACAGCGACACCTGTTCGTGCCGCGCGGTACTAAAGTTCCCGTTGAAATTGCTGCTGTGTGTGAGGCCAATGTTGACATCGCTTTGATCGAAAAGCATTGGGATAGTCTGGTGCATCTGGCGGCCTCGGTCATGAGCGGGCATGCCAGCGCGGTGGCAGCACTGGCACGGTTTGGCTCTGCCGCCCATGGTGATCCGATCTATGACGCCGGCGTGCAGTTGGGGCGGTTGCTGCGCACAGCATTTCTGGCGGACTACTTTGTCAAAGACAACTTTCGCAATGAGTTGCGCCGAGTGCTCAATCGGGGCGAGGCTGTTAACGCCCTCAAGCGCGCGATCTACACCGGCCGGATCAGCCCGGCACAGGCCAAACGAGTAGATGAGATGCAGGCGGTGGCCGACGCGCTGAGCCTGATGGCCAACATTGTGATGGCATGGAATACCTCCCAAATGCAGGCAGTCCTGGATCGCTGGTCAAACCGCCGCCAGGTGATTCCGCCCGAGCTGATAGGAAAAGTTGCTCCGACCAGGCTGGCGAGCATCAACTTGCGGGGAGTGTTTCGCTTCCCGGTTGACCGATATGCCGACCAGATCCTGCCTTCGCGGCCAAGTACACCAATAACTGGCACCGATGGATGAAACCGATCACGGTTTGACGCCACAAATCGCCGATTTGAAAGTGAACAGGAAACTCAATCAAATCAACGATCTACCCAGACCACCCCCGCGCCAGTGCTGGGTTTGCGTACCGTCACTTATTGCACTGAAAACGAGGGGACCCCAATTTGAACCTTCAACCTAAGTGCCGACGGATGCGGTATTCGGCCCGATCCCCGGTCGGGTGACCCCTCATATCTACCGTGAAGATGAGATCGTGCAGTTGATGGGCGAGGCCTTAAAGCTTGGTCCAGTGGGCGGTTTGAGAGGCAAAGTGGTGCAACTATTATCCAACTTCATACAGGGTCCTGCACCGCTTGCTGCAACCAGTTCAAGAATTGTTTTGTGGACGATCGCTCTTCGGCGCGTTCAGGCGTCACCAAGTAGTAGGCTCGCTCAACCATCTGCTGGCCCTCGCAGGCTACCACCAACTCACCGCGCGCCAGTTCGTCCTCAATCAGCATGCGTGGCACCAAGGCAAGACCCATGCCTTGAGCTGCCGCCGCTGCGGTCATGGAAAATAGCTCGTAGCGTGGCCCAGCGAGTGCATTGGACGCCGTCACGCCTGCCGCGTCAAACCAATGGCGCCAGCCCAAGGGTCGAGTACTTTGTTGCAGCAGGGGTAGTTTTGCCATGATTGCCGGCGTAAGCTTACGCCCCCGGTCGAAAAACTGCGGGCTGCAAACTGGCACCACGACTTCACTCATCAGGCGGGTGGCGCGCGTTCCGGCCCAATTGTTCACCTGATCTGGCGTTCCAGCATAGAGGGCTGCGTCAAAGGCCGTGTCTGCAAACATGAAAGGGCGGGTGCTCGTCTCGATGTGGACGGTTATTTGCGGGTGTGCCAGCTTGAGCTGGGGCATGCGCGGAATCAGCCAGCGGGTGGCAAACGTGGGCACCGCAGCGAGGTGGACGATGCCACCTTGGCCTCGATTGGACATGCAGTCCAAAGTGTCCTGCTCCAGACCTTGCAATCGCGGTCCGATCTGGTTCAGGTATTCAGCGCCGCGCACGGTCAGCAGAACACCATGCCGGGTGCGGCGGAACAGGGCGACGCCCAAGAACCCTTCCAGAATTGAAATCTGTCGAGACACAGCACTCTGGGTCAATGCCAGTTCTTGCGAAGCGCGGGTGTAACTCTCGTGGCGTGCCGCGGCTTCGAAACATGCCAGCGCTTGCAGGGAGGGAATCTTTCTGCGCATGAAATCCTCAATGAAAGTTCTGCATTCCCGGGAACAGACCCACCGAGGCATCCGTCTTGCAAAAGGTTTAACTTTTTAAACGTGATTTATTTTCAACTTTAAGAGAAGTCAGAAGATGATTTTCACCGAAAACCAAACAAGATATCAATAAAGCGCATGACTGCATGATTATTAAACGTTTGCTTCAGGCGGTGACGGGAACTACGATCCGCCCGGGACCAAACAGGCGCCCCACTTTCAAACACTGGAGAACCATCATGGCGCAAGCAGCCTTTCAATGGCATGACCCGTTCCTGCTCGGACAACAACTGAGCGACGACGAGCGCATGGTGCGCGAGGCGGCCGAGGCCTACTGTCAAGAGAAGCTGCAACCGCGCGTGCTGCAGGCCTTTCGCAACGAGCAGACCGATGCCACCATCTTCCGTGAAATGGGCGAGTTGGGGCTGCTGGGTCCGACCATTCCCGAAGCCTACGGTGGACCGGGCCTGAACTACGTCGCTTACGGCCTGATCGCGCGCGAAGTCGAGCGAGTGGACTCGGGTTACCGCTCAATGATGAGCGTGCAGAGCTCGCTGGTGATGGTGCCAATCTTCGAATTCGGCACCGAAGGCCAGCGCCAGAAATACTTACCAAAATTGGCGTCAGGCGAATGGATAGGCTGCTTCGGCCTGACCGAGCCAGACCATGGCTCCGATCCCGGCTCCATGGCGTGCCGCGCGCACAAGGTGGACGGCGGATACAAGCTCTCGGGCAGCAAGATGTGGATCTCCAACAGTCCGATTGCCGATGTCCTCGTGGTATGGGCCAAGGAGGTCAGTGTGGGCGGGCAGTTGGGACCGATCCGCGGCTTCGTGCTGGAAAAGGGCATGGTGGGCCTGAGCGCGCCTGCGATTCACGGCAAGGTGGGCTTGCGCGCTTCCATCACCGGCGAGATCGTCATGGACGGCGTGTTCTGCCCCGAAGAAGACGCCTTCCCCAAGGTCCAGGGACTGAAGGGACCCTTCACCTGCCTAAACTCTGCGCGCTACGGCATTGCTTGGGGCGCCCTGGGCGCGGCCGAAGACTGCTGGCACCGGGCCCGGCAATACGTTCTGGATCGCAAGCAGTTCGGCCGCCCATTGGCCGCGAACCAACTGATCCAGAAGAAGCTGGCCGACATGCAGACCGAAATCGCCTTGGGCCTGCAGGGCTGCCTGCGCCTGGGCCGTATGAAAGACGAAGGCACCGCGTCAGTGGAGCTGACCTCGCTGCTCAAGCGCAATTCCTGCGGCAAGGCACTGGAAGTGGCGCGGATGAGCCGCGACATGATGGGTGGCAACGGCATCTCGGATGAATTTGGGGTGGCTAGACACCTGGTGAACCTGGAAGTAGTGAACACCTACGAAGGCACTCATGACATTCATGCCCTGATCCTGGGACGCGCCCAGACCGGCATCGCGGCATTTTCATGAGTCAGGTAGCGCTGGCAGGGCCTTGATGCACCCAAATCCTCGCCGACCTCGGGGCAGATGTGGTGATGGTCGAGCGCCCGCTAGTTCATCAACACACAAGTTGAGACACATGATGGCGGCTTAGCTTTTTTTGTCTGCCACATTTCGCGTGAAGTTCCACTCGATAGATCGCTTGTCAGCGTTGCGGAGCTGTTGCCAGGCATCTACCTCGGGTTCCAGCAGTTCACGAGAGCGAATGCGTCGATCCAGGTACTGACGGCTGAGATTGGCGATCTCTTCACCGCATACCCTCAAAGAAGGCTGTCAAGTGGGTGGTTTCGGTCATATCCATAAGTGTTTGCTCAATGACTGTCAATGTTGTAACCTAAAACGTTTCAATATGTGTAAAAAAAGTCCTTGCCTTGACACCAAAGACCCGCATAAACACAAGCAAAAACGGAAATGAACAATATTTCAAAAGCTTAACGTTTGCCTTATTCTTCCAAATGCCGAAAGCTTAAGGGGCAAGCTGCGTACCAACGGGCGCACACCAGCATCACTTCCAATGGATAGTGCGCACTCTTGAGTACATTGCGCAACTCGGGGATCATCGTGGTCTCGGTCAAATCTTGCATACAACCATTGTCATGCTTGGGCGCCCTATTGCGACAGAATCGTGGTGGTAGCCCTGAATATTTGTATTCTCGTACTTTAATGCAATAATTGCCAAAAGTGCATAGAAAATGAGCCAAGACGCCAACATCAAAGCTGAGAAAAATAAAGAGCCCAAGAAGAGACCCTCCAAGCTGTCGCCGT
>CAJBVC010000866.1 GCA_903958915.1 uncultured beta proteobacterium | reverse complement strand
TGACGATTGCTTCCATCATTTTGGGTGTGCTGCTCGGCGGCCAGCTCGTCAGTTCGGGCATTTCGCTGCAATTGCTGGCGATTGACTTGCCCCTGATCGATAGCAGCATTGACACCGCTCCCGAAGCTGCCATCAGCGTACTGATTTTTGTCTACCTGATCGCCGCCTGGTTCAACACCCGCATCCCCCACACGGGTGTACCGATGCGCGCCATGCCGCGCCGACTGATTTCCCTCCTGCCCGACTTCTGGCACTGCAATACACGCCTGTGGCGCGACCGTCTGGGTCAGATTTCACTGGCCACGACCACGCTGTTCTGGGGCGTGAGCGGCAATCTGCGTTACATCGTGCTGGCCTGGGCTGCGGCGGCCCTGGGCTACACCGTCACGCAGGCCTCGGCTTTGGTGGGCGTGGTCGCTATTGGCACTGCAGTGGGCGCGGTGGTGGCTTCGCTGCGCATGCGACTGGACCAGGCCACTCTGGTCCTGCCGCTGGGCATCGGCATGGGCTTGCTGGTGATATTGCTTAATTTCATCAGCAACGTCTGGGTTGCTGCTCCATTTCTGATTCTGCTCGGTGGTCTGGGCGGCTTCCTGGTGGTGCCGATGAACGCCTTGCTGCAACACCGCGGCCACAACCTGATGGGTGCCGGCCGCTCCATCGCCGTGCAGAACTTCAACGAGCAGGCCTGTATTTTGGGGCTGGGAGCGTTCTACAGCCTGTCCACCGGCATGGGGCTATCGGCCTTTGGCGCGATCTCGGTCTTTGGCCTGGTGGTCGCGGGATTCATGTGGGTCATCAAACGCTGGCATGAACGCAACTGCCGCGATCATGCCGCCGACGTCGAGTACCTGCTGGAAATTGCCCGCAACGACAACCAGCACGGCTGATCCGCTCGGGCTGGGTGCATGCGCGCGACTGCTCTTCCTGCCTTGGCGCTGGTTCTCAATGCGTTGATATTCGGCGTTTCGTGGTGGCCGTTTCGCGCCCTGCAGGACCTGGGATTGCATCCGCTGTGGGCCACAGCGCTGACTTTCATCCTGACCACCCTGTGTCTCTCCCTGGTTCGACCTGGGGCCTGGCGCGACCTGGTACGCAACCACCAGCTCTGGTGGCTGCTGGCAGCAAGCGGCCTGGCCAATGTAGGGTTCAATTGGGCCGTGACCACCGGTGACGTGGTGCGCGTGGTGCTGCTGTTCTATCTCATGCCCGCCTGGTCGCTGTTGCTGGCCTGGCCCCTGCTGGGCGAGAAACCCCGCGTCGGCGCGGTGCTTCGCCTGGTGTTGGCCCTTGCGGGCGTATTGATCGTATTGAAAACACCGAACACACAATGGCCCATGCCAGCGAGCCTTCCTGATTGGCTGGCACTGCTCGGTGGTTTGTGCTTTGCGCTGACCAACGTTCTGCTGCGACGGCTGGAACACACCGCCAACGATGCGCGCATGCTGTCCATGTTTGTCGGCAGCGCGTTGATGGCGACCTGCGCGGCCTGGGCTGGCCAGCAGTGGGGACTGGTCACCGCAATACCCTGGGCGTCGTTGAACTGGGTCGGCCTGGCCATCGGCTGGGGCGTGGCGCTGATGGTGGGCAATCTTGCGCTGCAGTATGGCGCTGCCAGACTGGCTGCCAGCACGACTTCGCTCATCATGCTGACCGAAGTGGTTTTCGCCAGCACCTCCTCGGTGCTGCTGGGTGCGGGCACCCTGGATTTGCGCACTGCACTGGGCGGCAGTCTGATTCTCGCGGCCGCATTGCTGGCGGCTTGGCCAGTACCCAGGGCAAACGCACCCTGATGTGCAATGCGATCAGGCTCGAACCGTCTGGAAAGTCGCTATCTGGGTGGAGATCTGCGGCGACCTGAACTCCACACGGTCTTTGCCTCCTTGTTGGGCGGCGTAGAGCGCATGGTCAGCGGCTGCATACAACGCATCCACCGTGGCGAGTTCGTCAAACGCCAAACCGCTCACCCCAAAACTCGCTGTCACCGGCACGTTCACCTCCGGCCACTGCGCTGTCATGCGGTGCAACTGCGCGCGAATTTTTTCTGCCACTAGCATGGCGTTTTCGCGATCGGTATTGGGCATCAGAACCATGAAATCATCAGCGCCCACGCGGCCCACCATGTCGGTGGAGCGCACGGTGTGGGTGAGCAAGTCGGCAATCTGGCGCAGCATTTCATCACCCGCCTTCGCCCCCCACCGCGCATGGGCACGCTTGAAGTCGTCCATCGTCATCAGCACCAGCGAAAGTTCCTGCGGGCTGCGCAGCGCCCGTGCCAGTTCTATTTCGAGCAATTGAAGCATGTGCCGCCGGTTGTACAGAAGGGTCAAACCATCCCGGTCCGACGCGGACTCCAGATCTTTCTGATTGGCGATCAGCACTTCGTTTGCGGTGGTGAGTTGGCGTCGCAGCACATTGTTTCTGACGTACTGGCTCCAGGTGATAACCGAAGTCACCATCGCCACAACGGTGACGGCCACCGCATTGATGACCAGGCTGGGCATCAGGGCACCATCCACGCTGCTTGCGCCAAGTAGCTGCAGGAAGACCAACAAGCTTGCGACAAAAAGCGGCAATGCAATGAGCGGGCGCATGATCGACAGCATGGCCGCCACGATGCACACCATGATGTAGGAAGACGGTCCGGCGGGCGCCGCAGCCTCGATGTCTATCGCCGACGTGATCATGCCAAAGCCCAGATAGGTGGCGCATAACAGCACATGCAATGCAATGCCCGCAGCCGTGGCTCGTCCGCGGGGTTGCAGCAACCAGTGAACAAATAGCGCAAGCACCAGAACAACGCCCCCTGTGGTGGCGTGCACCCAGCTCAAGGCATCGGCCCAGCGCACCAGTTCCGGCCTGCTGGCGGGCGCGGGGTACGCGGTAAACCACGCCGCCAGCAAGAAATGCATGGGCACGGCAACCATCGCCATCCAGCGAAAGCGACGCAGCGATTCGACCGTCGCTTCTCGCTGCTCCAGGTCGTAGTGCTGCTTGAGGCGTATGGCTCGCCCCAGCATACGCCGCATCCATGTGTCAGTTTTCAAACGCCCCCCTGTGTTGCAACGATGCCGCGCTGACAGCGGCTCTTGTCCGGAATTTTGATGCCAAAAGCCGGTTGCGGCAAGGACTTTACCGCAGTGTTAAGGTGTTGTCATTCTCAATATACCGTGTAGCAACCATGACCACTGTTTGCGACTTCGAAGCCCTTCAGATCAACGGGAAGAAAGTAGTCCTGAAAAAGTTCAAGGGCAAAGCAATGTTGATCGTGAACACGGCCAGTGCCTGCGGGTTCACGCCCCAGTTTGCCGGCCTGGAAGAGCTGCACAAGACCTATGGCGCGCAGGGTTTGGTGGTGCTGGGGTTCCCGTGCAACCAGTTTGGCGCGCAGGACAGCGGGGAAAACAGCGAGATCGCCGAGTTCTGCCAGCTCAACTACGGTGTGAGCTTTCCCATGATGGCCAAGATCGATGTCAATGGCGACGACGCCCATCCGCTCTACCAATGGCTAACCCAGGAGGCGCCGGGCCTGCTGGGCACCAAGGGCATCAAGTGGAACTTCACCAAGTTCCTGATCGGCAAGGATGGTGAGGTGATCAAACGCTACGCCCCGACCGACACGCCTGCAAGCCTGGCCAAGGACATTGAAGCGGCGTTAGCGTAGCGCAGCGTCGAGCACCTCGACCCAGTGGCGCACCGGCGTGCTGGTGCCGCTTTGCAGGTGGGTGATGCAACCGATGTTGGCCGAGACAATCACGCCGGCCTGAACTTCTGCCAG
>CAJBVC010000865.1 GCA_903958915.1 uncultured beta proteobacterium | reverse complement strand
GGGTGCCATTCACCTTTTTTGTATGCCCCTTCATCTCTGCGAGTGATGCACCGCTTTTGCCGTCCCACAGGCGCAGCGTAGAGTCATCTGACCACGAGAGGATGCGACCGTCGGGAAGAAGCTGGGCGCCAAACACCTCTTTCGAGTGTCCTTCGAGTACGAACAGACACGGATCGGGCCTGTAAAATTGCTCACGATTCGTTCGTCGCATCCAAAACCAATCGCAACCCCCTGCGCCAAGCCACTTCTGCGCTGCGACTGTGATCGCGCTATCGTCCGCATGCTCCATGGCGACTTGCAGCAAAATCTTTTGGGTCGGCCAAGCGGGCACACCGCGCCGCAGTATGTGTGCCTTCGTGCCGATGCAGTCTGCCCAAGCTTGAATTATTGAATCATGTGGCGCTGCGCGCTCACCTCGGTAGTCGTCCAACAGAT
Organism: uncultured beta proteobacterium; assembly: GCA_903958915.1. Classification (GTDB taxonomy): domain Bacteria; phylum Pseudomonadota; class Gammaproteobacteria; order Burkholderiales; family Burkholderiaceae_C; genus Allorhodoferax. Next base: position 2,364 of record CAJBVC010000865.1, on the reverse strand, counting down.
ATTCCAACGCGCCACGGGCGCAGCGGCGCATGGCAAGTGCAAAGTCGGTCAATGCAATTTCACGGTCACTGGTCCTATTTACTACTTTCAGGTGAGCGGGAAGGTGTCGAAGTGCATAGGCTTGGCCCATAACCCCGAGTTGCGCAAAACCATCTTCTAGATCCAGTCCTGCCCCGGCCTCGCTCCAGGCCTTGTATGCCTTCCATAGGTAATCAGCCAGCACTTGCTGACCCTCTGCCTCGCTTGCATGCCAGTCGGGCCCGGCAGCGACCTCATCGGCCAACCAGTCGCGCAGGCTTTTGTGAAAAAAGGTGATGGTTCCAGCCTTGTCCGCATCGGAGCTTGTCTGCACGCAAAGCGAACCCAATGGTTTAAGTGTTTTGCCCTGCCCATATGCCTCCCAGCCCAATATGTGCCCAGCCATTTGCAGCGGCAGCGGCTCGCGAGCGGCCAGCATAAGTTCCAGCAGCGGACGCTGTACACGCTCGTAAGCCTCTGGGTCCGTAAAGCGGTGCAGGAACCAGCGTTCGTACAGGCTCGCCAGCCCCAAGGGCAGACCTGTCGCTTGCGTGAGTTGGGCGGGCAGCACGATCCCCTCTTCCACGGCACGTTCCAACTGCCGAACATAAAGAAAATTGCCTTGTCCAGCCTGCATCACTGCTTGAAGGGCTGCCTTGCACTGGGTTGGCTCTAACTCCAGCCTTTGCAACCAGTTTTGCGTGTAGGTCTGCACGTCTTGCAGGTTACGTGGGTCATCTGCTTTGAGGGCGTGAACCCCGAACTGTCCGAGTTGCCTTATGACTGGTGCCTCGGGCCGACTGGACACCAGCAGACCCAACCAGGACGGCAGTTTGCCGAATTCACCTGAGACCAGAGTCAGCAATTCGCTGCGACCGTCTGCGTCGACCGCTTCGTCTAGCGCGTCCAGTACGATGAGATGGCGGTCGTGCGGCCCACGGCCACCTTCGATGACGTGGGCCAGCGGGTTAGCCAGCAGGGTCTGGAAGAGCTCTTTGGCGTTCTTGTCGTCGAGGGTGGTTCCCCTGCGGGCTTCCTCGGCAAGCAAACTGCGGTATTCACCGAGTTGTGTGGCCATCTGAAAGGCGATGGAACGTACGACGCGCCCAGCGTCGCGCCGGTCGGGCTGGTCGTGCTTGCAGAAATGCACTGCCATCACGCGTGCGCGTCCAGCATGTGCCAGCCGCGCCGATACGGCGGACTTGCCCCAGCCCGGCTCGGCTGCAATCCAGAACACTTTGTGCTGCGTCCCATCGGTGCGCCAGCTTTCAATCTCGCCTGCCGATTCGGCTTTGGTTTCGGCTTTGCCGCCTGAGTGCGTTTCACCCACGTCACCCAACAGCCATTCGCGGCCCGTAAAACCGTCTTCGGCGGCGATCATGTCGCTGGTGCAGTCCAAGGGCCTGAGCCAGCGCTGGAGTTCTTCGATCTCTCCGGCGAACGGTTCATTGCGTTCGATTACACGGAGGATCTCGGACAAACCCTTCTGATAAAAATCCTCAAAAGCCTGTGGGTCCTCGGCTTTGAGAGTACGCCAGCGTTGCATATCCAGCCATTGCAGGTGGCTAATGATCAGCGGCGGCGTAACTTCGCTCAGCGGCTCAACTAGAACGGTGTAAACGTGGCTCTTAAGTGGGCCGAGTGCTATCGCCACCTCTTGGCGGCATACGCCAGGCTTGCGAGTGGAGTGCTTGGACAAGAAAGCAAGAACATGGCTGCTCGTTTTGAGTCCATCGGTGATGGCACGGCGCCAGTCGTCGCCGAATTCGATGCGCTCTTTGTCAACCCAGGCTTTGATACCCTTGGACTCGAGATCCTCGCGGATACGCTCGACCAGTTCGCAGCAGGCCTCATCGTGGCCGTAGCTTAGGAAGACCTTACGGTTAGATGAGGTCGAGAGATGTGACAACATGAATTTCCTACACTTGGTAAGCTTCACATTGTGGCAACAATCAGAGTGGCGTTAACTCTAGGTGATGCTATCGATGAAGAAAGGCAGTGGGAATACGAAGAAATAAGGACGCGCTTTGGATCAATGGCGTTCACTTGCTACCCGACGGCCGTATCTTGTCTTGGTCTGACGATGTAATATGCATTTGGTCCCTGTCAGCCAACGACGAGCCACAGTACCGGCTCAGTCAACTAGTCAAGGGGTTGACCGTAGCAAGTTTGAACCGGGCACGCTTGCAAGCCAACGATCTGCAAATTTCGGGCTGCGTTATCTTATCGAAATCGGATCATGAAAGTGGTCCGGTTTGCTGGACTCACGACTCGCCCAACCCATGCGGGCTGTTTTGGGAACCGGGTGGAAGGCTTGTCGCTAAGACTGCCGACAACCAACTGGTC
>CAJBVC010000864.1 GCA_903958915.1 uncultured beta proteobacterium | reverse complement strand
GCTTCGCTGATGCCACTGTTGTGCACATCCTGCGCCAGACCCATGGCCACCAGCTGTCCGTGCACTTCGCTGGTCGTGGTCACATCAATGCTGGGGTAGCGTTCCAGCGCTTCTTTAACGTAGCTAGCCGATTCAGTAGCTTTTGCCTGCAGCACCTCGCTTACCTGCCCTTGAGCATCGGTGATCTGAATATCCCAACCAGCCTGAGTTGCAGACCCGGCAATCGCCGCGTGGAAACCGTCCGGCAGCCCACCATTTTCGAGGTGGTCCACTAGCTCGATTTCGAACAGCTTACCTTTGACCCCAGCCACCAACCCGGTCAGCTGGTCGCTGGACATGCGGTTGACCGCGTCCGCAAACGATTCAGTTTGAGTCAATCCCGGATAGGCCAGGTCGAACGCACGCTCGATTTCTGGCGGTATCCCTGTAGGGTTGCGGACCGCTTGGGCCAAGGTGATACCGCCAACGACCAGCAGGTCGAGGAGTTCGGCTTTGCGTCGGCCCCGCTTTGCCGACTCGATCTTCTGCATCAGGACTTCGGCACGCTGCATTTCCGCTTGTCCCAAGGTGCGAAGTTCAGAGCGCATGGCGTCGATGCTGGACGCTGGCAGCGCTGCTGCGTCCACAGCGTTGGATGTGACCTCGGCAGCGCCACGCACCACGCCGCCAAGAGCGCCGCCCACTGCCGGTGCTGACCGTTCGGTGACGCGGCCAGTGGCGGCTGTTACTTTGCCCAGCGCCGTCACCGCGTTTGCAGTCACTCCTACGGTGTGGGTGGCAACCTTGGTAAGTCCCCACGCCAAGAGACCTGCGCCCTTGCGCCATCCGCTTGCTGGTCCTGTACCGACGATGGAGTTTTGTGCTGCATCGGCCAGACGCGATGCGTTGCTGTGGAGGGATTGGCTGGCCTGCTGGGAGGCTGCGGCGAGGCTGCCGCCCACCTTGTCGAGGCCGCCGCCAAGCACCTGGGTGACTGCCTGGGCACCATCAGCAACGCGCCCATCGTTGCGAGCGACGAAATTGGTGGCGGTGTGTATTCCATTGGCGGTGGCTTCGGCCCCGCGCTTGACAGCGTTGGCAGCGGTTCGTCCGCGCTCGTTCCATTTTTCGGACATTTTTGGAATCCCCGTTGGCTGTGCTGTGACAGAGCACATTAGCCAGGAGAAATCTTACACCTCCTTTTTTCATCAGAAATTTTCTGGCAAAAAAATTGAAAATCCACATACAAAACACCCCCACCCGTCTGCGTAGACACTGCATACGGTGTGTTTAAGAAGACGGGTATGGCTTGCTTATGCTTTTGCGATAGGTAATAGGGGTCCCGTGAAGATGCACAGAGGCAAGCAAACGGTGACGAACTGTGTGAACTTCAACAACAGTGATGACCGCTGCGGCAGGCAGGTCCACTACAGCGCTGTGAGCGAGCGTGCAGCATGGACGCTCACGCAGCATAGCGCGGCAGGCGACCAGGGCAGTGCAGGCATGTGTCACACTGCCAGTCATGCGAATAGCAACATGG
>CAJBVC010000863.1 GCA_903958915.1 uncultured beta proteobacterium | reverse complement strand
GAAAACACGTTTTTCGTGCCCAGAGCGCGGGCCAACTTGCCGAAATAGGTGAGCAGCCCGATCTTGTGGGCCGACGGATTGCCGACTGCCACCGCCACCGCATCACGACCGTGCGCGGTACGAATGGCGGGCAAGCGCCGCTCAATTTCTGCGAATGCCTCGTCCCAGGTCGCAGCTTCCAGTACGCCATCGCGCTTGATGAGTGGCGTGCGAAGCCGGTCCGGGTCTTCGTGCAGGTCCTTGAGCGCAACTGCCTTCGGACAGATGTAGCCTTTGCTCAGAACATCCGCGTCGTGCCCTCGGATGCTGCTGACTTTGCCTTCTTGGACCTTGATTTCGAGGCCGCAACATGCCTCGCACAGGGGGCACACACGGTGGTGGACGGTTTCGGTCTGCTGGGAATTGGGAGCCATGCGTAACTCTCGTGGGTGGCAAGAAATGTAGCTTTCATTATGAAGTACCGACTTGCCTGCAAGTTTTGGTTTTATCATTCGGGCATTAGGAGTAAGCCATGCGAAGTCAAGTGAGTGTCACATTCAAGAATATGTCCCCCGTGCGAGTGGATCTGCATGAAGAGCCGCCGATGCCACGCGACCAGGCCCGCCAGTGGCTGGACGAGCAATTTATCGCCATGGAGTGCGAGCCCTTGCGCGCGACCGGCAAGCTGTTGATGGCCGACCGCGTGGTCGTGGTGGCGCAGGCGGCTGGCCCGGAAAAGTTTGCCGATGCGCAGTGGGCCAACACGTTTGCCCATGCTGCCTGCGCGGTGTTGGGCAAACAGTCGGTCAATATTGATGCGGACTCGCTGACCATCACGTACTGAGCTGCGGCGACAGTTCCCAAATCTGGTGCAACATACTTTTGACGTTGTCATTGTCGGCAGCGGACTGGCAGGGCTGACTGCGGCTTTGCTGCTGGCCGGTTCACGGCGCGTGGCTGTGATTACCAAGCGCGAGTTGGCCGATGGCTCCAGCGGCTGGGCGCAGGGCGGCATGGCAGCGGTCTTGGGCGAAGGTGACACACTGGAGCAGCATGTCAGTGACACCCTGATTGCGGGTGCCGGCTTGTGCGATCTGGATGCAACCCGGTCGGTGGTGGAAGGTGCGCCGCCCGCGATTGCCTGGCTGCGTACCATGGGAGTGGAATTCTCTGAGGACAGTGACAAACCTGGAGCACTGCACTTGACCCGCGAAGGGGGCCACAGCCAGCGGCGCATTGTGCATGCCGCAGACGCTACCGGCGCTGCGGTGCAGCGCACCCTGATTGCGCAGGTTAAGGCAACCCCTTCGATCCACCTTTTTGAGCACCACATGCTGGTGGATGTCATCACCGACCGCCACCTGCGACGCTCGGGCAACCGTTGCCATGGGGCCTACGTGCTCGATGTCGACACTGGCAAAGTACAGACCTTTGCGGCGCCGCACACCATTCTGGCGACCGGGGGTGCCGGCAAGGTCTACCTCTATTCCACCAACCCGGATACCGCCACGGGTGACGGCATCGCCGCAGCGTGGCGCGCCGGTTGCCGCGTGGGCAACATGGAGTTCATCCAGTTTCATCCTACGTGCCTGTACCACCCGGACGCAAAGTCGTTTCTCATCTCGGAGGCGGTGCGCGGTGAGGGTGGTCGCCTGCTGTTGCCGCAGAGCGCCGGAGGAGCCCGCTTTATGCCCGCCCACGATGTGCGCGCCGAACTGGCACCGCGGGACGTGGTGGCGCGCGCCATCGATTTTGAGATGAAGAAGCACGGCCTGGATTGCGTCTACCTGGACATATCGCACCAGAGCCCCGAGTTCCTGAAGGCGCATTTCCCCAACATCCTGCAACGCTGCCTGGAATTGGGGATCGACATCACGCGTCAGCCCATCCCGGTGGTGCCGGCTGCACACTACACCTGTGGTGGGGTGGTGACCGACTTGGCCGGACGCACTGACGTGGCGGGTCTGTATGCCATTGGTGAGACGAGTTGTACCGGTTTGCATGGTGCCAACCGACTGGCCAGCAATTCGCTGGTGGAATGCGTGGTGTTGGCGCGTGCCACAGCAGCCGCTATTGATGGTGTTGTTGCGACCGAGGGCGATTGCTTGCGATCGGGCGACTTGCCACCGTGGGATGAGAGCCAGGTGACCGATGCCGATGAGGCGGTGGTCATTTCGCACAACTGGGATGAACTGCGTCGCTTCATGTGGAACTATGTCGGGATTGTGCGCACTACCAAACGGCTCGAGCGTGCAGCCCACCGCATTGCTTTGCTGACATCCGAAATTGAAGAGTTCTATGCCCACTTCCGGGTCACCCGCGATTTGCTCGAGTTGCGCAATCTGGTGCAGGTGGCTGACCTGATCGTGCGTTCTGCGCACAGCCGGCATGAGAGCCGTGGTCTGCATTTCAGCCGTGATTACCCGGCTACGGCCGACCAGGCTGTGCCCACCATTCTGTTGCCAGTGCCGCATCGCTAGAGCCCAGGCTCCAAGTGCCGCACGACTCCGCCGTTCTCAGGCGGCACCGATGTGGGGAACCAGCCCGGCAGATACTTTCCCGGCGCGCTGTGCATGTGTAAACGCCAGCATGCGGTCGATCGGGCGGCGAGCCAATTGTCCCAATGCCGGGTCGACTTGAACTTCGTTGGCCCCGGTTTCCAGTACATGGACCAGCCCAGCCAACCCGTTCATCGCCATCCAGGGGCAGTGCGCGCAACTCTTGCAGGTGGCGCTGTTGCCGGATGTTGGGGCTTCGATGAAAACCTTGTCTGGGTTGAGCGTGCGCAGCTTGTGCAACATGCCATTGTCGGTGGCGACAATGAACTCTCTGGCATCCAGGGTGCGGGCGGCGGTGAGGATGCCCGAGGTGGACCCTACCGCGTCGGCCAAGGCGATCACGTCGGCCGGGGACTCGGGGTGTACCAGTACCTTCGCTTGGGGGTGCTCCTTTTTGAGCGCTTCCAGCTCAAATGCCTTGAACTCGTCGTGCACGATGCAGGCGCCATTCCAGAGCACCATGTCAGCCCCGGTCTCGCGCTGGATGTAGTTGCCCAGGTGCCGGTCCGGTGCCCAGAGGATCTTCTGGCCTTGGTCTTTGAGCGCACGCACGATGTCCAACGCGCAGCTGGAGGTCACCAGCCAGTCGGCACGCGCCTTGACCGCTGCACTCGTGTTGGCGTAGACCACCACGGTACGGTCGGGGTATGCGTCGCAGAAGGCATTGAACTCGGCAATCGGGCAACCCAGGTCGAGCGAGCAGGTGGCATCCAGGTCGGGCATCAACACCCGTTTCTCGGGCGACAGTATTTTGGCGGTTTCGCCCATAAAGCGCACGCCGGAGACGACCAGCGTTTGCGCCACATGGTCACGCCCGAAACGTGCCATCTCCAGCGAGTCGGAGACGATGCCGCCAGTTGCCTCGGCCAGATCCTGCAAATCCGGGTGCACGTAGTAGTGCGACACCATGACCGCGTTTTTTTCCTTGAGCAGCGTACGTGCACGCTCCATGAGTGCTTGCCGCTCCATCGGCGCCGGCTCAACAGGAACCCTTGCCCAGGCATGGCGGGTGCTACACACCGCGGAATCTGCGTTCGCCGCAGTTTCAGGT
>CAJBVC010000862.1 GCA_903958915.1 uncultured beta proteobacterium | reverse complement strand
TTGCTGCCTTCCCGCGCCGTCCACCAGTTCTTTCAGATTTGTCGAAAGTTGCTGCAACCTGGCGGCTGAGCATTCCAGATGCGACGGATCTCCTTCGAGCAAAAGCGCCGAAACCTCGTCGAGCTGCTGCCCAACGAGGTCCAGTTGATCTAACCAAAACTGTTTATTCATGCACAGCCCCCTTGATGAGGAGTTGCGCACGAACTAAAACTAGCTCGTCGTGCGATCGAGCAATTCTTTGCTGTTGGACAGCAACTTGTCGGCAATGGCTTCCGGGTTGACTACGTAGCTGCCGTCTTGAATGGCCGCCTTGACCGTAGCGACTTTCTGCGTATCGATATCGGCCGCACTTGACCGGCTGGCTTTGTCCAACCCGCGTGCCAAGGTAGAAACCGTCACCGCCACTCCACTGGCTTGCGCTCGTTGAGGTGCCTGCGCAGTAGCTGCGGTCTGCGCGCTGGTATTTTGACTGGCCTTCGCCACATTGGCCATGGCGGCCTGCTTGGCGGAAGAAAGGGTATCTGAGAGTTTCATCGTGTTCTCCAAAACTACAGGAGGTGTAGCCTCGTACGAATGTTATCGGCTGCATCATGGCTGACTTTAGGAGTTTTTGCACTGAAATTGTGGATCAAAGTTCTATTTTTACTGTTCGCGCATCCAGTACCACGCCAGATGCAATGCGTCCGTTCTCCATGCGCACGCGCGCAACCTGTCCCACGAAACCGCCCGAGAGAGCCTGCGCGTCCGATGAAACCTCAAACCCTGCACCCTTCGCAATCACGCGAACCTGGGTTCCAGCCTGAAACACCTGCGCCGGACGCACCATGCCCTGGCGCAGCGGTTGCCCGGCATGGAGTGTGCGTGTCGCAACTTGGCCCAGCCACAAAGATGGGTCTCTCAGTATCTGCGCCGATTCCGACGCCCAATCGACTTCCGCTTCCACGACATCGGCTTCCATCAACCTGGCTCCGGCCGGAACCTGGTCACGAATCACCCAGGCTTTGCCAAATGCACTGATCGTGACAGGCAACGAGACGTTCCATCGCGCAACGCCGTCTGCACATTGAAGACCGATCCGGGAGTTACCCCATAGTCGCGAACCAGGCGCGAGGTAGGGCTCGACTTTGCCGCACGGCGCCAACTTCAATCGGCTATCGAGCTTTCCTACCCGCACCTCAAAACGCAGTGGCGCATTCTGGTCGCTTTGCAAAGTACCCATGGCTCCACCCACCCATTGCTGAGCCAGTAGTTGGAAGTCATCTATCACTTGGGCTGCAACGGTGCCACCAGTCAAGAAAATGGCACAGCCAAGCAAACAGGCCGTCTTGCCAAGAATAGAAACCCACGTTCTGCGCTGCATTATGTAACTCCGCTCCAAGTCACTGGACGAACCATTGATGGACTTTGACTATAGAGAAAGCCAGCGACCCGAATCACCGCAAATGCCGGCATTTCTTCCCCCTATTCAACGGCTAAGAAATTAAAGCTTTTCCCATAATTGCCTCACGTCGACGACTTGACTCTTGGTCACGCCGCCCCCCGATTTCTACTCCGAGGTGAATCGCATGTTTGCCAATCTGACCAACGCACTGGACTTTCACTCGAAAGCACTGGTGCTGCGCGCCGAACGGCAACGCGTGATCGCGAGCAATATTGCCAATGCAGACACACCCGGCTATATGGGCAGGGACGTCAACTTTCAGGCTGCGATGGAGGCCGCCGTTGGAAGCAAGCGCCTAGCAGGATCACCGACTGGTGGTGCCGCAATCCAAGGTCAAAGTACCACCAATGGACGTCACATCCCGCTACAGGCGAGCACCGCAAGCCTGGGATCATCCCGCCTGGACTACACAGTACAGACCCAACCAGCCATGGATGGCAACAGCGTGGACCTGGACCGCGAACGGGCAAGTTTTGTCGACAACGCTGTTCGGTATGAAGCATCGCTTCGCTTCATTAACGGCCAGGCCAAGGGCATCTTGAGTGCGATTCAAGGCCAATGACGCCGCAACCGATGCCTTTGGAGTAAATCATGTCCATGTTTTCCATATTCAGCGTATCCGGCAGCGCAGTCAGTGCGCAGTCACAGCGACTCAACGTCGTGGCGAGCAATCTCGCCAACGCCGACGCGGTGGCAGGACCCGACGGCCAAGGCTACAAGAGCCGCCAAGTCGTTTTCGAAACCGTGCCCATGGGATCGGATGCCTCTTCTGGCGTAAAGGTGAGCTCTATCAAGGAAAGCACCGAACCGCTGCGCCGTGTCCACAACCCCTCACACCCCTCCGCAGACGCTGAAGGCTATGTGACCCAATCGAACGTGAATCCGGTAGAAGAAATGGTCAACATGATTTCGGCCTCGCGGTCTTACCAAAACAATGTCGAAGTCATGAACACGGCGAAAACGCTGCTACTCAAGACTTTGCAGATGGGCCAGTAGGCCATTGAAGGATAGCGTTATGACATCCAGCATTTCAGCAGTTGACACCTTCAGCACATTGTCGAGTACGAATGGCAAAACCACCACCGCATTGAGCGATGCCAACGCCTCGCAAGATCGATTTCTGAAGCTTCTCGTTGCGCAGCTCAATAACCAGGATCCCATGAATCCCATGGACAACGCGCAAATGACAAGCCAAATGGCGCAAATCAATACGGTCTCGGGAATTACGCAACTGAATGAAACCATGAAATCCATGGTGACCCAGTTTAGTGCCATGCAGACCATGCAAGGTGCCACCATGATCGGGCACGATGTGCTGCTTTCGGGTAACACTTTGACGATCAATGCCGGTACCGCCAAAGGTGCATTTGATCTCTCCGGCGTGGCAGACAAGGTCAGCGTAGAGATCAGCACCCCCGGGGGCCAGGTCATTGACACCATCGACATGGGTTCACGCGGCATCGGTCGGCACGCGTTTGAATGGGACGCATCGAAGTATCCAGGAACCACCAACCCGAAATTCACCATTGTGGCAACCAATGGCGGCCAAAAAGTGTCCAGTACGCCATTGGCCCGCGACACCGTGGTGTCCATTGGAACCAGCGGGTCTGAAATGACGATGCAACTCAAGGGTCGGGATGCGGTTGCTTACAGCGCGATCCAGGCCATTCTTTAAATATCCCTTAACCCCATAAAACGACAAAGCACGAGGACATCAACATGAGCTCACAAACCGGACTTTCTGGCTTGAATTCTGCAGCCAAGAATCTTGACATCATTGGCAACAATATCGCCAACGCCAACACAATCGGATACAAGGTCGCCCGTGCTGAATTTGCAGACCTGATCGCTTCAACAGTGGGTTCCGGCGGCGGCAGCTCCGACGGCATCGGTGTTGCCATTTCCGCCATTACCCAGCAGTTTACCCAAGGTGGTATCAATGTGACAGGCAATGGGCTGGACGTGGCACTCAACGGTGCCGGCTTCTTCCAGCTTCTACAAATTGATGGAACTGTCGGCTACACGC
>CAJBVC010000861.1 GCA_903958915.1 uncultured beta proteobacterium | reverse complement strand
GGTATCGGAAATGGTGTGCGAATTGCCCCAGTTGCGCGAGATGGACATCAACCCGTTCATCGTGGATGAACATGGCGCCGTGGCGGTCGATGCACGTATCGTGATCGACCACGCCTCGTCAGCCAGCTCTGGCGGCAGCAGCTACGGCCATCTGGCGATACTGCCCTACCCGGCGCGGTTCGCGCAGGTGTGGCCACTGCCCGGTGGTGGCGAGTACTCGGTGCGCCCGATCCGGCCCGACGACGCGCACATGCTGCAAGACCTGATGGCGCACCTGTCACCGGAGAGCCGCTACTTCCGGTTTGTATCGAGCATTACCGAGTTGCCTCCCACCATGCTGGCACGTTTCACACTGATTGATTACGACCGTGAAATGGCCTTGGTGGCGGTGGTCAAGGAACGCCATGCCGCTGCGGATGGCGAGTTTACCGAGACCGAGCGCATCGTAGGCGTCTCCCGTTACATCACCAACCCCGACCAATCGAGCTGTGAATTTGCCCTGGTGGTGGCCGATGACTTTAACGGCAAGGGAATGGGTTCGCGGCTAATGCTTTCCATCATGGACGCGGCCCGCGACAAGGGCTTGAGCGAAATCGATGGACTGGTGCTGGCCAACAACCCGGGCATGCTCAAACTCATGCGCAGTCTGGGATTTAGCGTCAAGGCATTCCCCGAAGACCCCGACTTCAAACTTGTCACCCACGCGTTGTAACGAAAGGACTGTCGATGCCTGCTCTGGAGTGGTCACAGGATTTGTGCATGAATCTCCCCCTGATGGACGAAACCCATCAGGAGTTTGTGGCGCTGCTCGCCGACGTGCAAGCCGCCGGCGACGCCGAGTTGGTCAACCGCTGGGACCGCCTGGTGGAGCATACGCAGGACCACTTTGACCGGGAAGACCAGTGGATGGAGGACACGCGATTTGCGCGCAGCAACTGCCACAGCAGCCAGCACGAGGTTGTGCTCAATGTGATGAAAGAGGGCACGCGGCGTGGTCAGTTGGGTGAACTTGAGGTGATACGCCAAATGGCCAGCGAACTGGTGGTTTGGTTCCCTGCCCACGCACAAGCCATGGACGCTGCGCTGGCCACACACCTGCAACGCGTGCGCTACGACCCCATCACCGGTGTTGTGCACGCGCCTGAAGCACTGCCAGCCGAGGAAATTCATGGTTGTGGCGATAGCACATGCTCCCCTTCATCGACGCAAGTGGAAAACCAGACCGCGGAAGAACAAGCGGCATAAGTAGACTCCGCGCTCGATCTATACCGCGCGCCGACCAAAGTAGCCGCCGACGCGACGCACCAACCATTTGGGCGTACCACGGGACGCAATCATCGCGGCCTGGTTCACGATTCCGGGCACGCAAACAGCATCACCGCGCATGCAGGCTGCAAAGCCCTGTGCTGCCACATCGTTCACATCGCCAACAAGAAACCTGGGCAATTGTTTGAGTTTGTCATTGGCACCTGTAGCCTGGGTCAGCATATTGGTGGCCGTGATGCCCGGACACAGGGTAGTCACGGTAACCCCACTGCCGCGCAACTCCTCGGCCAGTGCCTCTGATAGAGACAGCACGTAGGCCTTGCTGGCGGCATAGCTCGCCAGCGAAGGAGTGGGCTGAAATGCACCAACAGAAGCAACATTGAGCACCCGGCCTTGCCCACGTTGCTCCATCGGCGGCACAAAGTGCAAAAGCATGGCGGTCAGGCTGGTAATGTTGAGGTCAATGATGGCCTGGTGGCGCTGCGGCGAAATCTCGATGAACTTGCCCTGCTCCAGCACGCCCGCGTTATTGACAAGCACGTCAATCGAAGTGTCCTTTAGTCTTTCTGCCAACTTGGCGGGAGCTCCGGAACGCGACAAATCGCGGGACTCGACCCGCACCGCCACGCCATACTTCGCGGTGAGAATTTCGCCTACAGACCCAAGCTTGTCTGCACTGCGCGCCACCAGTACCAGATCAAAATTTTCCGCCGCAAAACGGTGGGCTAGC
>CAJBVC010000860.1 GCA_903958915.1 uncultured beta proteobacterium | reverse complement strand
TCGGTGGCCGAAGTACTCAAGCGTCTTCCCGGCGTCACGCAAGGCGGCCGCCCCGGGCGCGGTGGCGGCGACGTGCGCATGCGTGGCATGGGTGGCGGCTACACCCAACTGCTCGTCAATGGCGAGCGCATGGGGCCGGGCTACAGCCTGGGCGACATTCCGCCCGATCAGGTGGAACGCATTGAGATCCTGCGGGCGCCGACGGCCGAGTACGGTGCACGGGCGGTGGCAGGCACCATCAATGTTGTGCTGAAAGAAGCGCTCAAGCGCAAGCTCAACGAGTTTCGCGCCGGGGTGGGTTTGGAAAACGGGCGCGCCTCACCGGTGGTCTCGTGGACGCGCAATGACAAAGCGTCCGAGGACACCGATTACACCTTCACCCTGTCGGCCATGCACACCAACCGTCAGGACGATGCCGACAGCCGCACGCGCTGGGTGGATGCCCCGGGCAATACCATCGTGCTGGACCAGCGCGAAACCGGCTCCAGCGTGGAAGAACGCGATGGCATCCACCTCAATGGGCGCATCCAGATGAAATTGGGCGACGGCGAGACACTGGCACTGATGCCGTTTCTGGTGTTCTCGGAAGGCAAATCCAGGGGGCATCGGACATTGGTGCAGGCGCCTGGCGGCGTGATAGAGCAACCGTATGGCAGCTTCCAGAGCGCGGGCACGGGCAGCTTTGGCACCCTGCGCGTGAACGCCCAGTGGCAAAAGCGCCTGAACGACTCCACCCGCACCGAAGTGCGCGGCGGCGCGGGCGTGAGTACCAACGACAGCCATTCTGTGCGTAACGAGTACTCCACGATGGGCCTGGCATCCCGTACCACCGACGACCAATCCAATACACGCGAGAACAGCAGTACCCTCAACGCCAAGCTGTGGCACCAATTGGCCAACGAGCACAGCCTGGTCGGTGGCCTGGAACTGGACAGTAACCAGCGCAACCAGGCCCGCACCACGCTGCAAGACGGATTGCCCATCCTCAACGAATTCGGTGACGACCTGAGCGCTGCCACGCTGCGCATGGCGGGCTACGTGCAGGACGAGTGGAACGTCAACAAGCAGATTTCGGCCTACGCCGGTATTCGCTGGGAAGGCATTCGCACCACCAGTGACCGTGAGAATTACCAGGCCAACAACTTCAGCAGCGTGACCACCCCGCTGTTCCACGCCACCTGGCGCCCCACCGAGACCAGCCGCGACCAGGTGCGTGCCAGCCTGACCCGCAGCTACAAGGCCGCCACCTTGCAGGACCTGATCGCGCGGCCCTCGCTCTCCCAGCGCTTCCCCAGCGGCGCCAACGAGATCGGCAGCCCCGACCGCGCCGGCAACCCCGATTTGCGCCCGGAACTGGCCAGCGGCCTGGAACTGGGCTACGAGCACTATCTCACCAAGGGCGGCCTGCTCAGCGCCAATGTGTTCTACCGCAACATCAGCGATCTGATGCGCCGCACCATCGTGCTGGAAGACGTCTCCTGGTCGGACCAAAAACGCTGGGTCTCGCGCCCGCAGAACGTGGGCAACGCGGTGACCTACGGGCTGGAACTGGAAGCCAAGTTCCGCCTGGACGAGTTGTGGGACGATGCGCTGCCCATCTCCGTGCGCACCAACGTCAGCCTGTTTGACTCGCGCGTCGAGGGCGTTCCTGGCCCCGACAACCGGCTGGAAGGGCAACCGCGGGGCACCGCCAATATCGGTGCCGACTACCGGCTGCGCGAATGGCCCCTCAGCGTGGGCGCCAGTGTCAACTACACGCCGTCGTACGCGGTGGCGCTCAGCGACATCCAGACCAGTTGGGTCAGCGAAAAAATCATTGCCGACGCCTTTGTGGTCTGGACCATCAACCCCGCCACCCAGTTGCGCCTGAGCGCCAGTAACCTCTTGCCGCGCGACTATCTGACCAGCAGCAGTCTGGCCAACGGTCTACGCACACAGATCAACGAGAGCACCAACACCTCGAACGTCAACTGGGGCCTACGGATGGAGCTGAAGATTTAGGGAAAAAGTAGCTGCAACGCCCGTCTGGATTGCGTTAGCAGCTACGGTTTTGGTAGCACAAGTAATAGCCAGTGTGGTTGGCAAAGACCGCTCCCTGAGCATGGTGGCATACACAGATTCACAGGTTCACACGGTTGTGTGAAAATGTGAAACTGCGCTACACTGGGTCTTACTCGATTGGAAGCCTTGCCATGTCCAACCTCACCATTTCCATTGATGACCAGCTGATCAAGCAGGCACGTATCCGTGTCGCACAGCAGGGGACTTCGCTCAGTGCCAAGGTGCGTGAACTCCTGCAGCAGTATGTGAACGGCACGGATGACGCCACCAAACGCCTGCGCGAAGAAGCCACCACCAACCTCATGCAAGCCATAGAGAGCGCGACCCTGGCAACCCAGGCACCTTTGTCATCAAAAGGCGGCTCCAGCCGCAAAACGCTGCGCGATGAACTCTACGAGGGAGACTTTCGCGCCAATGACCGCAACGCTTCAGACCTGACTGCAAACCCTGCACCACAGGGCAAGGTGTGAGTATCTTCTTTGATACCAACGTGCTGGTCTATTGCACCGACACCACGGCGCCACGCAAGCAAGCCATTGCAAGGTCGCTGGTGTCACAGGCGAGCATGACTGGAGACGCCGTGATCAGTACCCAGGTGTTGATCGAGTTATTCAATGTGCTGACACGCAAACAACGGATGCTGCCGGCACAGGCCAAAGCGTTGGCTATGGCGTACGCCCACTGGTCTGTGGTGCAAACGGACGTGAGTCTGGTGACCGCGGCAATGGAAAAATCTGTGCAACACCAGCTTTCCATTTGGGACGCCATGGTGATCGAAGCTGCTATGCGCTGTGGCGCGCAAACCCTTTACACCGAAGACCTGACCCATGGCCAGCGTTTTGATGCACTCACCTTGGTGAACCCGTTTTTCGCGGCTTAGGGATGTCCAGAAGCCTGAGCGGCAGAGGGCCCTGCTCCGTGTCCCCCGCCCTGCGGGCTCCTCCTTTTACCTGCGCAGAACCCTCAGCCACTCAGGCTCCTGGACGAGTGAGCATTTGCGACGAAGAATTTAAGACAAAATGGCCATAGCGCCCGTCTGGGTTGCGTGAGGAGCTACATTTTTCGTAGCAATTCAAACCTCGAACAAACCCTCGCTGCCGCTCTTGGGTGTGGCGCCCAGGTGTTTATATGCAGCGAGCGTGGCAATGCGTCCGCGCGGCGTGCGCTGCAAATAGCCTTGCTGGATCAGGTAAGGCTCAATCACATCCTCGATGGTCTCGCGCTCCTCGCCGATGCTCGCAGCAATGTTGTCCAGCCCCACCGGGCCACCATCGAAACGGTGGATTACGGCTTCCAGCAACTTGCGGTCCATCAAGTCAAAGCCCTGCGGGTCCACATCGAGCATCGCCAGTGCGCGATTGGCAATGTCCAGCGTGATTTCGCCTGAACCCTTGACGTCGGCGTAGTCGCGCACCCGGCGCAGCAGGCGGTTGGCAATGCGCGGTGTGCCCCGCGAGCGCCGGGCAATCTCAAAGCCGCCAGCCTCATCGGTGGGCACTTTGAGCAAACCAGCGCTGCGTTTGACAATGCGCGCCAGTTCCTCGGACGTGTAAAACTCGAGCCGAGCCACGATGCCAAAGCGGTCCCGCAGCGGGTTGGTCAGCATACCGGCGCGTGTGGTGGCACCCACCAAGGTGAAGGGTTGCAAATCAAGTTTGATGGACCGCGCCGCCGGCCCCTCGCCAATCATGATGTCGATCTTGTAGTCTTCTAGCGCCGGGTACAGGATTTCCTCCACCACCGGAGACAGGCGATGGATTTCGTCGATGAAGAGCACATCATTTCTCTCCAGATTGGTCAGCAATGCCGCCAGGTCCTTCGGTTTTTCCAGCACCGGACCACTGGTTTGGCGCAAATTGACACCCAATTCATGGGCGATGATGTGCGAAAGCGTTGTTTTACCCAAACCTGGTGGGCCAAAAAGTAGTACATGGTCGAGTGCTTCTTCGCGCTTGCGCGCGGCGCCAATGAAGATTTCGAGTTGCTCGCGCACCTTCATCTGCCCCACGTATTCGTCGAGCAGTTTGGGGCGCAGGGCGCGCTCCATCGCCTCTTCGGCAGGGGAAACGGGCGCGGCGGACACCATGCGCAGGGCCGGCTGGGCGGCAAAATCGTCGGTCTGAATGCTCATGGCTCACTATAGCGCGCCGGGACCTTGCCGCACGCACGTGGCGCTGATTCAAGTAAGCCGTCGCGTATGCCGATACGATAGAGGCGCCACGCCCTGATTTCCAGGGAGTTCCAAGATCGCGCTAATCGACGCCCCGCCACCATGAAAACACATTCCAGATCTCCTGCCCGGCAAATCACATGGCTGAACTGGGTTGCGGCCTGTGTACTTGGTCCGGCTTTAGTGAGCGTCGCCATGGCCGCTGAACCGAAGGCCGATGCACATGCTGCACCCGCCAAGGCAGTGCCGGGTACGAAAGCCGATATTGAGGCCAACACCAGCAGCAATGCCAAAGAGGTAGGCAACAAGGTCCGCGAGGCATTGGGTGGCAGCATTCTGCCCAACAAGAAGCTCACCTTGGTGGTGGATCCCAAACTGCGCGGCACGAACGCGGCACCGGCACCGGCAACGCCAGCAGCTAAACCGGCCGTCGCCGGCCACGGCTCCGAGCCGGTCGCGTCGTCGGCAAGCCGCCAGTACATTCGCGCCAGAGCGATCGCCCTCACCGGCCGACCCCCGCCTGCTGCGGTTGCCACCATCCACGCCACTGCAACCACTGGCCATGGTGGGGAAGTGCATTGGACCTACGAGGGAGACACCGGCCCGCAGGCTTGGGGTCAACTCAAGCCCGAGTTCAATGTGTGCGCCATCGGCAAACGCCAGTCGCCCATCAACATCGAGGAAGGCAGCACATTGCAGGGCCCGGCCGAAGCGCTGCAATTCAATTACAGCCCGAGCAACGCCACCGTAGTCAACAACGGCCACACGATTCAGGTGGATATGCAGGGCGACAACTTTCTCATCGTGCGTGGCTCGCGCTTCCGTCTGGCGCAGTTCCACTTCCACACGCCCTCGGAAGAACAGATCAACTTCAAGCGAGCCTCGATGGTGGCGCACCTGGTACACAAGAACGACGAAGGCCAGCTTGCCGTGGTGGCGGTGCTGCTTGAGCAGGGCAACGCCAATGCGTTC
>CAJBVC010000859.1 GCA_903958915.1 uncultured beta proteobacterium | reverse complement strand
TCGATACGGCCAGCAAACACACCCAGCCGCGTGGGTTGCCAGCGCACCAGTTTCAGGAACTTCACCATGTAGGGGTTGGTGTCGGGCGTATTCTTTTCGGGCTTGCGTGCCACCACGTTCACGGTGAAGAAGGCACTTGTTTTGCGGTTCAGCAACGCTTCATGCTTGCGCACAAAGGCAAATACCAACGGCGAGTGTTTTCCATAGCGGATGCTCGCGCCCACCACAATCTTGTCAAATTCCTCCAGATTCAGGCTGTCGCCCTGCTGAATCGGGGCAACGCGAGCAGCATGTCCCTGCTGCTGCAGATTGCTCTGCAGGTTCTCGCAGATGCGCAGGGTTTGTCCGTCGGTGGTGGAGTAGAGGATGAGGATGTTCGACATGGTGGCGGTGCCGGGACAATGTGTTGATTGGGTGTCGATTGTCCCCTGGCAGCGCCACCGAGTTTAGAACATGTAGCCGACCGACAAGCTCACGGAAACGGGGTCAATCTTTGATTCCAGGGTTTGACCCGTGGATAGCGTGTTGGTCGCGGTCAAGCGGGTCATGGTGTAGTTGGCATCGACAAACCAGCGGCTGTTCAGGGCAATCGCAGCACCTAGCTGCACGGTGGGTGCGAACTTGGATCCGATTGACAAGGTCGTGGGCCGGTCTGGCGTGCCGCCGGTGATGGCGGTGAGCACCGAAGTGCCCCGTGCTCCGAAGAAGGCCGCGTAGGTCAATCCGACACCCACATAGGGACGGAACATGTCTTTGGGTCCCATGAAGCGCCATTGGGCAATCACCGTGGCGGGCAATGCCTTGACATCGGCGATCTTGCCGACGCCTGCAATTGCGCCATCGCCCGTAATGTCATGCTTGAACGGCATGGCCAGCGGCACATCAATGCTGATATTGTTGTCCAGCATGTAGGTAATTCCGCCAGACACTTGCGACGCACTCCCAACGGCGGCCTGGGTATTGGGCAGACTGGGTTGCGTCAATGCGCCATTGGTGGAGGCCGGAGTGATGGTGGTGCCACCGGCGCGAACCATCCAGGTACCGGCCGATTGGGCGTGAGCCGTGGCGGCACAAGCCAGGGCGATGGGCAAAAGCAGGAATTTAGCTGTGTTTTTCATGATGTTCAGATTCCTTGATTACAGCCAGCCAGCTTTGACCAGTTGCAGATTGATGGACTGTGCAATCAACTTGTGCAATGCGGGGGTGGGATGGAAGTTGTCTGAATAGGCGTAGTTTTGCCACCATGTCGACGACGTTTCTCCGACTGGAATGCCACTGGGGGCAGACATCAGGGCTGTATTGCATGCCGCAACGGTGGGGCCAGTCAGGCTGGCTTGCCCGGTCACGCTGTCAATGCCGCCAGCGACCTTGGGGCAAGCAGGTGTCACGATATTGGTAAAGGCAAACTGTGTCGGGTTGGCTGAGATTTTTTTGCCTTCTGCGTTCAAGTCAAATACCTGGACGCTGGTACCTGCCAGGCCCGCGACCAGCGCCGCGTTGAAGGCATTGGTCCAGGTATCAACCAGGGTTTTCACAGCATCACGCTGGGCGGTTCCCGCTTGAGCCGCTACGCCAGCCAACACCGCCAAAAAGCGCGGTGTTGCCGTAATGTCAGGCGCGGTGACCACCACGACCTTGCTGACACCCTTGCCCACGACGTTGGTTTTCACGGATGTGGCCAGTGCCGTACCCAGGGCTTGTGCGTAGGCGCCGCCAGCAGTTGCCAGAGATGTCGGGGTCGGTGCTGCGCCCAGAATCGAACCAATGGTGGCCTGGGGCAGCATCGTACCCAGCAGGCCGGTGTAGGTCGCAAAACCGGTAGCGGACGCGGTGATCCCCAGGTAGGCACCGGTAAGGTCCGCCAGATCGTTGCCGCCACCGTCCACTATCACCACATCGTTCGCAGTCAGTGCGCCAGGCGTGGCTGCGGCAACCCCCAATTGGTAGGTGATGGAGAACGGGCTGGAATTGCCACCGGTTCCGGGGTTGGTCAGGTTATTTACCCGGCCCCCACCAACCGCATAGTTGGTACAGGATGATTTGGTCGTAAATCCAGCGGTAGGGCTGAAATTGAAGAATGCGCACAACGTCGGCACGCCAAAGTTGGCCGCCACAATTTCAGGGAATACCTGAATCGGCTTGCCGTCCGTATTGTTGCCCTGGATCGTGAACTTGTAGCCAAAGGTGCCACTGTCCATAATGCTGTCGCCAAAGACCTTAACCGAAGAGGCCACCGTTTTTGGCGTTGTGTCGGCACCGTCACTGGCGCCTCCGCAGCCTGCCAAGACCACCGCGCAGCCGGCCGCAACCGCTGCCCATTTGAATCGATTCATCACCATCTCCATAAAAATAATACGACCGTTCATTTTTCCAACCGCCGATGGTAAGGTGGAAAGTCGTTTTGGTGACCAAGGGTATACGCGAGGTTTGCTGCGCAAACGCGCACCAACGTCGCCATAGAATGAAGCCATCGCCAGTCGCAATCAAAAGGGAAGATACGCCATGTCCGATGCTCTCGATTTCACCCAAAAGCCTACCGTGCTGGTGGTAGACGACACGCCGGACAACCTCTCGCTCATGTCGGGTCTGCTCAAGGACCTCTACAAGGTCAAGGTGGCCAACAGCGGAGAGAAGGCCATCAAGATCGTGCACAGCGACAGCCCGCCGGACCTGATATTGCTCGACATCATGATGCCCGGGCTCTCGGGCTACGACGTTTGCAAAATTCTCAAGGACGACTACAAGACGCGCGACATTCCGATCATTTTTCTGACCGCGATGACCGCCACCGAAGATGAAAAGAAGGGTCTTGAACTGGGCGCGGTGGACTTCATCACCAAGCCGGTGAATCCGCCCATCGTGATGGCCCGCGTAGCCACCCAGCTGCAGGTGAAGGCAGCCGCCGATTTTCTGAAAGACCAGAACGCCTATCTGGAGACCGAAGTTGCCAAGCGCACCAAAGAGCTGGCCGCCATTCAGGACGTCACCATTCTGGCCATGGCCTCGCTGGCGGAGACGCGCGACAACGACACTGGCAACCACATCCGGCGCACCCAGTACTACATGGAGCTGCTGGCCAACTACCTGAAAAACCACGACCGCTTCCGTGGCTTCCTGAGCGATCACACCATCACCATGCTGTTCAAATCTGCGCCGCTGCACGACATCGGAAAGGTAGGTATCCCAGACCGCATATTGCTCAAACCCGGTCGCTTTGAGCCACACGAATTCGAGATCATGAAGACCCATTGCAAGCTCGGACGCGATGCCATTCAACACGCCGAAGACCAGTTGGGTCTGGAGGTGGAATTTCTCAAGTACGCGAAGGAAATTGCATACAGCCATCAGGAAAAGTGGGACGGAACCGGCTATCCCGAAGCGCTGGCTGGCGATTTCATTCCGATTTCAGCGCGCCTGATGGCGGTGGCCGATGTGTATGACGCACTGATCAGCCGCAGGGTGTACAAGTCCGGGATGCCCCATGAGAAAGCTGTTGGCATCATCGCCGAGGGAAAAGGCACGCACTTTGACCCCGATATTGTGGACGCCTTCCTGGCGCTGCAGGAGCAGTTCCAGGAAGTTGCCAAGCGCTATGCAGACAGCGACGAAGATCTGCATGCGAAGGCTGAGACGCTCAAAGTGATTACCGGGTGAGCCCGACATGAACCGGTTGCTGACGTATTTTGTCTACCACCCACGCGCGGCGTGGGTTGCGGCTATTCTGTTCAGTCTGCTTGCCGGGGTGCTGGTTGCGGCGACCGATCTCAACCGCCGCGAAGGCCAGCGTGTCTCGCTGCTGCAAACAGAAGCAAGACGCAGCAGCATCGAGATCATGTCGAGCACGCTCAACGGCAACCTGATGGGCTCCATCACCTTGCTCGGCCTGGCAGATCCCGATATCAAGCAGGAGGTTTCCAACGGTCTTATGTCCATTGATGCCAACGTCCCGCAGACCCTGTCGACGCTTGGCAACTCCTTTGAGGCCGAAGGTGTGTTTCTTGTGGGAGAGGATGGCATTGTCAAGTCTTCCTGGGACCGCATCAACAAACCGTCGACGGGCTTGGACGTGAAATTTCGCCCGTACTACAAGATGGCGATGAAGGGCCAGACCAGCGTGTACGCCGCTGTCAGCATGGCGCGCGGCGACCGTTCGCTGTATTTCACTGCGCCGGTCTACACCGAGCGAGCGCGGGCTACTTCCGGAATTGGCGCGGTGGTCGCGCGTACCAATCTGGAACGTGTCGATGCCTTGCTCAAAGGCAAATTCGATCACGCCCTCCTGCTTTCACCCCAGGGGGTGGTGTTTGCGGCGACCAATCCAACATGGATAGGCATGCTTGAAGACGTTGCGACGCCCGAACGCCTGAAAGCGATACGCGACCTCAAGCAATTTGGTCCCTTGTTCGAAAAAACGGACCCCATGCCGTTACCCCTGGCGGCCGGCGCCGGAATTCAGGGCCTCGATGGACGACGATTTGCTATTGGGATTGCTCCGGTGCACTGGAACGACCCATCGGGCGACTGGACCCTGATCGTGATGGAAGACCTCGCCCAAAGCGCGGCGCCCGGGAGTTCTGTGGCCCAAGGCGCTGCGACTGCCGCCCTGGGCGTATTACTCGGGTGGATGTGGGTGCACCTGTTGCGTGGCCGACGCGCGCAGGACGAGGCCACGGCACAACTAAAGGTCTATGCACAGCAGCAGGAGCAGCGGGCGACCTTTCGGGCGCGACTGGCGGATACCTCCATGCGCTTGCAGCGATGCGAGACCTTGGAAGAGTTAGCGCGCGTTTTCTTGATCGAGGCGCGCGACAAGCTGGGGGTCGTGCAAGGCACCGTTTATGCCGTGTCGTCTGAAGGCGCGGAGGTTTTGGAGCTGGTCGCTTCAAGTGCCAGCGCCGAGCAGCCCACTGCCAAGCTGGTGCTTGGAGAGGGATTGCTGGGGCAATGTGCCAAGGAGCGACGTAGTCAACTGGTACTGACGCCACCGGGCGGCTTCTGGACTGTACGGTCCGGACTAGGCAGCACGCACCCAGCCGCGTTGTTGTTGTCCCCGCTCGTACTGCATGAATCACTCATTGGTGTCGTGGAACTCGCGATACTGCAGGCGCCCCACGATAAAACGCTGAACCAGTTGGAAGAGACATTGGCGTTGCTGGCCAACAGCATGGAAATTCTGCGGCGCAATCTGTTGTTGCAGCGTTTGAATCAAATGCCGGCAGGCCCCGCACTGGCTGAGAACGCATGATGCCGGTGGCCGGTATCGGCGCCTCGGCCGGCGGACTCGAAGCCATGCTGCCGATGTTTGCCAATGTGCAGGCCACGGGTCGCATCCGCTATGTGGTGGCCCAGCATATGGCAAAAGATGGCCACGACGAGCTGGTTGTGCGATTGATACAGCGCTCCTCAAAGTTGCCGGTGGTACTGGCCACCGACGGCGTACAGATGCTGGCCGATACCGTCTATGTCATTCCCTCTGGCAAGGACGGACAGGTGCAGGGTGATGCGCTACACCTCGGAGATCCTGTGCCCGAGAATATCTCCACGCCGTCGGTCAATGTCCTGCTGCAGTCCATCGCCAAGAATTGCCGCGCCAGTGGCATTGGCATCGTTTTGTCCGGTACCGGGTCCGATGGCGCAACCGGATGTCGCGCGATCAAAGCTGCAGGTGGTATTACATTTGCGCAGGATCCGCAGGAGGCCAAGTTCGATGGCATGCCGCAGGCCGCGATTGACTCTAGGGCGGTCGATCAAGTCATGCCCGCACAGCAAATTGCTGCAAGACTCGCATCCCTATTCCCAGGAAATCCCGTGGCAGGCTGGTCGCCTCCCGGCGCTGCCGCGGCGGCACCGTTCTGGCAACAAATGCCCCAGGGCGACGCCAAGGAGCAAGAACCGGCGCAGCAGGAGTTGCAGGGGCTGTTGCGCCAGGTTCGTCAGGCCACTGGGATCGATTTTTCCAGTTACAAGGAGGACACCTTGCTGCGGCGCCTCGAAAAACGCAAGGCCGCGCAGGGCGCCAACAGCCCTGATGCCTACCAGTCGTTCATCCGGCGCAACCCATCGGAGTTGCAAGCCCTGCAGCAGTTGTTTCTGGTCTCGGTATCGTCATTTTTTCGTGATCGCGCGTCCTTTGACGCATTGCAAGTTGTCCTGCTGGACTTGCTCAAGCGCAAGCCCGCTGGCGAACCGATACAAGTGTGGGTTCCCGGGTGTGCCTCGGGCGAAGAGGCTTATACGCTGGCCATCCTTTTGCGTGAGCTGTTGAACAAGCAGCAACTGCGGCAGGAATTTGTGGTCACTGGCACCGACCTCAACCCGAACGCGCTCGAGACCGCCCGAGCAGGCCGGTACCGCGCGCCAGCTTTCAAGGAAATGGATGAGTCACTGCAGGCCCGCTACTTCTCTCGTAAGGGGGGCGATTTTGAAGTTTCTGCAGAGGTGCGCAGCCTTGTTGATTTTGAACAGCGCGACGTATTGACAGGTCCACCCAAAGTCTTGCTGGATTTGGTCAGCTGCCGCAATTTGCTGATCTATATGAAAAGCCCGCTGCAGGATCGATTGATCAAGAGTTTTTACCAAGCGCTGCGTCCGCAAGCCTTGCTTTTTATCGGCCCTTCGGAGTCGCTGAGTTCCGTGGGCAACACGATGTTTTCTCCGATCGACCATTACCACCGGCTGTTTCGGCGGCTGCATTGAATTACACATGAGAGTCGTGCTATGAATCTCCTATTGATGGCGCTGGAGCGCCGCTCCTTACGCTTCAAGCTGCTGTTGGGTTTCGCCAGTCTGGTACTGATTGTGCTGGGCATGGGGATGCAAAGCCTGTGGATTCAGACCAAACTCAATGCCGACGTAGAGACTCTTTACCAACAGGGCGTGCTGGGGGTAGAACGCGTGAAGGACTTGCAGATCAGTTACCTGCAGATTGGCCGCACTGTGCGGCAGGCCCTGATGGTCTCCGACGCCCCCAGCAGGGATCAGGCGATGCAACAAATGATCGAGGCCCGCAAACTTATTCCAGGCAACCTCAAAGATCTGCGAACGCGCGCTGACAGCGCCGAACTGAACAAACTGCTAGACCAGTTTGAGGCACGTTTCGCGGTATATCTGCGCGATGTGGACAAGGCAGTGACGCTGATGAACTATGGGCGCGCGGACGAGGCCCTGGTACTGGTCGCATCGCCCCAGTTTCAGTCATCGGGTCAGTCGGCAAATGAAGCGCTCACCCAGGCCGAGCGGATTCAGCGCGATGGGGTTGCTGCGTTGGCACAGTCCACCCGCGAAGATGCGTCTGCGCGATTGACGATCACCATGGTGCTGGTTTTCCTGGCCCTGGTGGCGGGAGTCACTGCGGGGGTGGTCGTGGCCACCACGATCCGACTTCCACTGCTGCGGATCCGCGACGCGGTGCAACGCCTGGCCCAGGGGCACTTGTCCGAAGCAGTACCCCACGGCGACTACCCCAACGAAGTGGGCGAACTGGCCATTGCCGTCCAAGTGCTCCAACGCGAGGCAATGCAAATGGAAACCGAGCGTTGGGTGAAAACCCATATTGCCGATATTGCGGGCAAGTTGCAGCAAGTGCGCTCGTTCACCGATATGTCACAGGTGTTCCTGTCCAGCGTCGGTCCACTGGTCAACCTGGGGCATGGTGTGTTTTACATCTATGAGGCAGAGCATAGACGCCTGCGTCTGCTGGGAAGCTATGCCTTTCGGGAACGCAAGCACATGGACCAGTACTTTGCCATTGGGCAGGGTCTGGTGGGGCAGTGTGCCCTGGAGATGGAGCCCATCATTCTCACCGATCCCCCTGGTGACTACATCCGCATTGGCTCGAGTCTGGGGGAGGCGGTGCCACGCGCCATTGCGGTGCACCCGGTCCTGCGCAGTGATCGCCTGCTGGGCGTAATGGAACTTGCCACCTATGCCAAGTTTGACGCGCGCCAGAGCGCACTGCTCGACGGGTTGATGCCGATTCTGGCGATGAACATGGAAATCCTTGAGCGCAGCGTCAAGGCCGAACAGCTCCTCAAGGAGACGCAGCGCCAGGCCGAGAGCATGGAGCGGCAGGCGGCGCATCTGGAAGAACAAACAGTGGAGTTGGAAGCCCAGCAAAAGTCGCTCAAGGAGACGACCGCCAGCCTGGCCATTCTGGAAGAGCGCAGTCGGCTGATTCTGGACTCGGTGAAGGACGGCATTGTGGGATTGGACGAGCAGGGAAGCATCTCCTTTGCCAACCCGGCAGCGTCTGCCATGCTGGGGTTCACCCCGGAGACCTTTGTGGGCCAGAACATGCACGATCTCGTGCACCACACGTACGCGAATGGCGCGGCCCTGACACGCGCCGAGAGCAACATGTACCTCACTGCGCAAGACGGTCAGCAGCGCACCGTCGACGATGAGGTGCTGTGGCGCAAGGATGGGTCTGCCCTACCCGTGGAGTACTCAACGACACCGGTGCACAAAGACGGCACCATCGTCGGCACTGTCATCGTGTACCGTGACATTACCGAACGCAAGGCTGCAGAGCGGGCCGCCCGGGACCATTCAGCTTTCCTGCAGGCGCTACTCAACACCATTCCTTACCCGGTGTTCTACAAGGATCCCGATGCCCGATTCCTGGGATTCAACCAGGCTTATGAAGAAACCTTTGGGGTGCAATCCGAAAACCTCATTGGCAAACGCGTGCTGGAGCTGGAGTACCTTCCCGAGGCGGATCGGATCGCCTATCAAGCGCAAGACGAGGCCGTTATTGCCAGTTGCGGCTCGGTACAACAGGAGATTTCGATGCCGTTTGCCGACGGCAAGATTCACGACACTCTGTACTACGTGCGTGGCTTTGCAAAAGTGGATGGAACTCCGGGCGGGCTGGTTGGCACCTTTGCCGACATCACACCCATGGCGGAAGCCCGGCGCGCTGCCGAAGAAGCGACCAAGGCGAAGGGCGACTTCCTGGCCAACATGAGCCACGAGATTCGCACTCCGATGAACGCCATCATCGGCATGAGCCACCTGGCACTGCAAACCAATCTGGACAAGAAGCAGCGCAACTACATTGAGAAAGTGCACCGCTCGGGCACCAACCTGCTGGGCATCATTAACGACATCCTGGACTTTTCCAAGATCGAAGCCGGCAAGATGAGCATGGAGAGCATCGACTTCCGTCTGGAAGATGTGATGGACAACCTATCCAACCTCATGAGCTTGAAGACCGAGGACAAAGGCCTGGAGCTGCTCTTCAATACGGGGTCAGACGTACCCACTGCGTTGGTTGGCGACGCACTGCGGCTGGGCCAGATCCTCATCAATCTGGGTAATAACGCTGTCAAGTTCACCGAACATGGCGAAATCGTCGTAGGCATTGAAAAGCTGGCCCAAGACGAGCAGGGGGTGGAGTTGCACTTCTGGGTAAAGGACAGTGGCATCGGCATGACGCCGGAGCAATGCGGCAAAATGTTCCGGTCTTTCAGCCAGGCCGACGCTTCCACCACCCGCAAGTACGGTGGCACCGGACTTGGGTTGGCCATCTCCAAAAACCTGGTGGAGCTCATGCAGGGGCGCATCTGGGTGGAAAGCGAAGCGGGCAAGGGCTCCACCTTCCACTTTCACGCGCGTTTTGGTGTGCAGAAAACCCCCCAGGCACGGCGCGATTTCCAAACGGACGCGTTGAAGGGCTTGCGCACTTTGATAGTGGACGACAACGCCATGGCGCGTGAGATCCTCTGCGCTATGGCCAGCGCGCTGGGCTTGGAGGTGGATGTGGCGATCGACGGCGCGCAGGCGTTGGTGATCTTGCTGCAGGCCGATACCAAGCATCAGCCCTACGACCTGGTGTTGATGGACTGGAAAATGCCGGTGATGGATGGCATAGAAACCACGCGCCGGCTGCAGGCCAGTGCCATGGCACGGATTCCGCCCGTCATCATGATTACCGGCCATGGCCGCGAAGAAGCTGTGCAGGTGGCACAGGAACGTGGAGTCACGCTGAAAACAGCGCTTACCAAGCCGATCACTTCGGCCAGTCTGGTGGATGCGATCTGCGAGGCGCTCGATCTGGGCTCGGTTGACGATGCAAATGCCCAGGAGAAGCCTGACCCACTGACGGACGCCATGTCGAAACTGGCCGGACTCAAGGTGTTGCTGGTCGAGGACAACGACATGAACCAGGAGCTCGCCTTGGAGCTGCTGCAGAGCGCCGGTATGCAGGTGGTGCTGGCCAACCACGGTCAGGAAGCGCTCGACATTCTGGCGGACGACCCTGCGTTTGACGGCGTGTTGATGGACTGCCAGATGCCGGTGATGGACGGCTACACCGCCACGCGCGCGATACGGCGAAATGCAGCGTTCGAACACCTGCCGATCATCGCCATGACCGCCAACGCCATGGCCGGAGACCGTGAGAAGGTACTCAGTGCCGGCATGTGGGACCACATTGCGAAGCCACTCAACGTGGCGGAGATGTTTGCCACCATTGCCAAGTGGATCAGGCCCAAGGGCGAACTTGCTATAAAGAAAGAAGCGAACCACGCACGCGACGCGGGCGCTGCAGGGGCAATTGGCATCGAGAAACCAGCGGTCGCGACAGAACCACCAGCGCCCATGCAGCCCGCGGCGTCTGCCGCAGACCTGACGGCATTGGCGCCGGCACTTGCACGGCTCGCCCAACTGCTGCAGGACAGCGATGCTGATGCCGCCGATGCTGTGGAAGAACTGATCGAACTTGCCCACGGCACATCTCTCGCTTTTGCGTTGAAGCGGGTGGCCAGTGCCATTGCAGACTTTGACTTTGATGCCGCGTTGGAGGCGATGCCCGAAGCCCCCACCGCAGACCGGGGAGAAGCATAATGGACCCGTTCGAGAGACCAGCCACCGTGGCAGCCGATAGCGCATTGCAGGCAAGCAGCGCCCGAATTCGGCTCCAGTTACAACGCATCAGCTGGGGCGTTCCGCTGGCGATTGTGATGTTGATCGTCGCCCTGGCCGTGAGCGTGTACCACCTGCGTGCCAAGCCAATGGCGCTGGCCAATGCCGAGGCTTCGCAGCGCGAGGCCGCCAAACAAATGGGCCACAAACTCGATAGCCTTGCCAGCCAGGTCGAGCGTGTGGTGCTGACTCTGCGCAACTGGACCCAGGATGGTGTGGTCCGTGTAGACGATCCGCTGGCGTTCAATGGCATTCTGATTCCCGTCATCCGCGAGCGCGGCGTCGTCAGCAGCATTCACGTTGCCAACGACGAAGGCCGCGAGGTGCTTTTGCTGAAGTCGCCAGAAGGCTGGAAGAACCGCATCACGGACGTGCCGCGTAAGGGCAAGCAGCAAAACTGGTTGGTTTGGGAAGATGCGCGTCGCCGCATCAGCCAAGAATGGAAAGAGCAGGACTACGACCCGCGCAAGCGTCCGTGGTTTACCGGAGCACTTGCAGCCCCCGAGAATACGGTGTTCTGGACTGCGCCCTATATGTTTCAGACGACGCAAGAGCCTGGCATTACCGCTGCACTGCGTTGGCGGGATAAAACCACCGGCACACAGTGGGTGGTTGCGCTCGATGTGCTGCTGGCAGACTTGTCGCGGGTCTCGCTTGAACTCGCTTACGCAACCCATGGGCAGGTAGCATTGCTCACGGCAGACGGCAAGGTGTTGGGCTTGCCGCGCAATGCTGGCTTTCAATCGGAAGAGTCGATCAAGAAAGCCGTGCTGCAGGAGCCATCTGCTATTGGTCTAAAGGTGTTGGCACAGGCGCTGGCTTCGGGCAGCGCTGAATTGACCTCAATGCTGGGCGCGCTGGTTGCGCAGGGCGACGAGGAATGGCGCGTGAAGTTACTTCCCCAACCCCTGCGCAACCAGGAATTTCGACTGGCTTTGATGGCGCCGGCGCAAGACTTTGCTCCGTTGTCGAGGGAGTTCTTGATTGGTATTGTTACCGGGTTGCTGGTCTTGATGGCGCTTTGCCTCGCTGCAGCAAGTCGCCTCTATACCCGGGTTGCCGAGCCCGTCGGGTCGCTGTTTGACCAACTAACTGCGGGCAACCAGGCACTGGCGGCCCAGAGTGCGCAATCCCTGGTTCTGGCAGAACTCTCGACCGACTTGCAGAAAGCAAAGTCTTTGGCTGATCTGGGCAGTGTGCTGCTTACCGGTCTGGCGCGGCACATGGCGGTCGGGCAGGGTAGTCTGTATTTGGCCGTCGAATCCAGACAGACGCTGACGTTGTGCAGCGGGTTTGCTCGCCCTGCCCAATGTCCGCTTGTGCAGGAAATTGCGTATGGAGAAGGGTTGGTGGGTCAGTCTGCTACGGATCGCAATGTGCTCCTGATGGACAGTCCGCCAGTTGGCTATTTGCCGGTAACGACCTCAATGGGCGCAGCACAACCCAGCGCCATCCTGATTCAACCCATCGTGCACAACAACGCCTTGCTGGGGATTCTTGAGCTTGCCCTGCTGGAGCCGTACCGGGCGGAGCAACGGTCGCTCCTGGAGAACCTGCTTCCCACTTTGGCCATGAGTCTTGAAATTCTGGAACGCAGTGCAGACACCGAGCGTCTACTGCAGGACACTCGCCAACTGGCCCTGACGCTGCAAGAGAACGAGAAGTCCCTGCAGGAAGGCGAAGAACAAATGCGAAGGTTGTTGGACCTCAGTCCGGTGGGCTGCACCATTATCAAACTCCCCAGCGGCAAGTCCACGTTTGTCAACCGCCGATTGTCCTTTTTGCTAGGGTACAGCGTGGAGGAAATGCAGGCGCTCTCCGTGGCAGATTACTGGCCTGATGCGGCTGAGCGTGCGGTGTTCGACGCGGAGCTTGTGGCCACGCGCCGTGTCGATCGCTGCCGCGCCCACTTCAAGCGGTCGGATGGCGCCTTGGTGTTGTTGCTACTGTCTGCGTCTTTTGAGCAAGTTTTTGGTTCTAAGCATCTCGTCAACTGGGGTTATGACATCACTGCGCTAAACGAAGCTGAGGAAGGCATGCGTATCGCCATCGCCGAGCAAAGCGCAATGTTTGAAGCGACCACGTTGGGAATCGCCTTTGTCAAGGACCGCGTGATAGCCCGCAGCAATCGCAAACTCGATGCCCTTTTTGGTGTTTCCGAAGGCGCACTCATAGGCACATCAACCAGGTCCTGGTATGCCACAGAGGCAGACTTCGAGGCGGGAGGGAGCGCCGTATACGAAAAAATTGCACACGGTGAAATTCACCAGCGTGAGCAGGAACTGGTGCGTTCTGACGGGTCGCGTTTCTGGTGCTTGCTCAGTGGCGCGGCGATTGATACGGGCGACTTGCAGAAAGGTACGGTGTGGATGCTGCAGGACATTACCGGTCGCAAACAGGCGGAAGCCGCTTTGGCGCAACGCGTGAATGAACTCGAACGCTTCAACCGCCTGACGATTGACCGCGAGGAAAAGATGATTGAACTGAAGCAGGAAATCAACACACTGCTGGGCCAGGGTGGTAGCGCGCCGAAATACCGCATCGTGGAGTAAGTGCCATGACACATCCCGTTACGCTCCCGCAGACGTCTTACGCAGTAGATTCGACTCCGATTCCCCAAGTGGACCACCCGACACACTTGGAACAGATTGAAATTGCCTGGCTCAAGATGCTGGAAGACCCCGCGCAGGCCGATGCCCAAGCATTGGCTGTGCGGGAACAAGCCATCGCCGCAGGTGACCTGCGCGCCGAGTTACTAGCCAGCATCGCGCATGTCTGCTGCCTGTCGCGTATGGGAAAGCAGGAAGCGGACGACACGGGGAGACGCGCCCTCAAGCAGCGTTGCGCAGCGCAGGGCGAACCGCTGCTGCGGTACCGCTCCTGTTATGCAGTGGCCTTGTGGAACGCGTACAGCGGGGTCTTTGCCACGGCCCTTGCCGAGGCCCAGGATTGCGATGTCACCCTGGAGCAGGTACCCGTCATCGACCGTTTTTTGGTCTATTTGCTGCGCGGCGTATCCTACAGTGGCGTCGGAAAAACCAATGAGGTACTGCCGAACTTCTACTATGCGCTGGCAGCCGCGCGGCAGATCAATCTGCCATTCGTGCTGGTCAGGGTGTTGCTCAATGTAGGATCTCTGCAGACCCAGCGGGGCAACCACGACGAGGCACTGCACATGCTGGACGAAGCCAGCGGCCTGATTAAGGGGTCGCCCATGACCGAAGAAGGCATGCTGATCGCAATCAACTACCTCAAGTGCTATCTCGCAGCAGATAGCACGCAGGCTGCGCTCGAGAAGGTCAAGGCATATGAAGACTTTGAGTCCAGGGTCAAGACATTTCGACCTTCGGTCGCCCTGGATTTGTGGAGCTGCACCGCCCTGGTCTATTGCGCAGCGGGCCAATGGGCCGCAGCGCAAGGTGCGTTGGAACGTGCCGACCGGCATCGTGCAAGCCTGCCAGAGCTCAAGTCCCAAGTCCCGTACTTCCTGGCACGTAGCAGCGTCGAGCGTGGCACCGGTGATGCGCAAGGAGCGCTGGCTTCCCTCACAGCAATTGCCTCCGTGATGACTGCGGACGCGGAAATGATCGACCGCGTGCAATACCACCGTAGCCTGGACCACACCTATGCAGCCTTGGGGCTTTGGCGCGAGGCCCATGGTGAGCAGGAAAGGTTCATCGAACTGCAACAGAGACTGCAGGACGCCGCCGCCCGCGCACGTGCCAACGTGATTCAAATCCAGGACCAGCTGGAGCGCGATCTACAGCATGTCACCGGATTGCGGGGCCGCATCGCCGAGTCCGAAAAATCGCGCCGTGCCATGCTCAATATCCTGGAGGACCTCGATGAAGCCCGCAAGAAGGCCGATGAGGCGACCAAGGCCAAGGGTGACTTTCTGGCCAACATGAGTCACGAAATCCGCACGCCGATGAACGCCATCATCGGCATGAGTCACTTGGCACTACAAACCAATCTGGACAAGAAGCAGCGCAACTACATCGAAAAGGTCCACCGCGCAGGAGAGAACCTGTTGGGAATCATCAACGACATTCTGGACTTTTCCAAGATCGAAGCCGGCAAGTTGGGCATGGAGGCCATTGACTTCCATCTGGAAGACGTGATGGACCACCTGGCCAACCTGGTGGGCATGAAAACCGAAGAGAGGGGCCTCGAACTACTCTTCAGTACGGCGCCTGATGTGCCCACGGCGCTGGTCGGCGACGCCCTGCGATTGGGCCAGGTGTTGGTCAATCTGGGCAACAACGCCGTCAAATTTACCGAGCGTGGTGAAGTCGTTATCGGCGTGGATAGAGTGGCCGACCATGACGAGGGGGTGGAACTGCACTTCTGGGTCAAAGACACCGGCATTGGCATGACTCCCGAGCAGTGCGCCAAGATGTTCCAGAGCTTCAGCCAGGCCGATGCCTCCACCACGCGCAAATACGGCGGTACCGGCTTGGGGCTGGCAATTTCCAAGAACCTGGTCGAACGCATGCACGGGCGCATCTGGGTGGAGAGTGAAGCCGGCAGGGGCTCGGTGTTCCACTTCCACGCGCACTTTGGCGTACAGAAAAATCCAAAGTTTCGGCGCATGTTCAAGGCCGACGAGTTGCTGGGCACGCGGGTTCTGGTGGTGGATGACAACGCATCGGCCCGTGAGATTCTCTCGACCATGGCCAAGACCTTTGGCCTGGAAGTTGATCTGGCCCGGGATGGCGCGCAGGCACTGACGATGATTGCAGAGAGCGACAGACGAGCCTTGCCCTACGACCTGGTGCTCATGGACTGGAAGATGCCGGTAATGGATGGAGTCGAGGCGACGCGCCAGATCGCAGAGCAAAACCCGATCGGGGCCCCCACCGTCATCATGGTCACGGCCTTTGGGCGCGAAGAGGCGATGGCCAGTGCCAGCCAGCGGGGCGTGCAGATTCAGAGCGTGCTGACTAAACCAGTGACACCATCCACACTTCTGGAAGCGATTGCAGAGACGCTGCATAGAGGGATGGAAGTCACCACACGCAGCGAAGAGCGCGCCGAGAGCCACACCTGGGCCATGGCAACGCTTGCGGGTGCGCGGTTGCTGCTGGTGGAAGACAACGAGATGAACCAGGAATTGGCACTGGAGTTGCTGGCCAATGCCGGCATCGAAGCGGTGTTGGCCGTCAACGGACAGGTAGCGCTGGATATGCTGGCCAAGGACAGCAGTTTCGACGGCGTGTTGATGGACTGTCAAATGCCAGTGATGGATGGCTACACTGCCACGCGGGAAATCCGCAAAAACCCTGCCTGCAAAGACCTGCCTATCATCGCCATGACCGCCAACGCGATGTCGGGCGACAAGGAAAAGGTGCTGGAGGCAGGCATGTGGGACCACATCGCCAAACCGCTCAACGTGGAGGAAATGTTTGCCACCATTGCTAAATGGATCAGGCCCAAGGCCCAAGTTGCTACAAAAACAGAAGCTGCCCACGCAAGCAGCACGGGCGCTGCAGCCCAAAAAGAACCCGAGAAACCGACACAGGAGGCGGCCGCAAAGACAGTTTCCGGGCTGCCCGCGCTGCCCGGCATTGATATCAAAGCGGGCATGGCCACCACCATGGACAACGAGAAGCTCTACACCCGGCTGCTCGTCAAGTTCCGTGACAGCCAGGGCGACTTTGCGAACCTGTTTGCAGCAGCCCGCAATGACCCCGACGCAACGGCAGCGGCCAGAGCGGCCCACACACTTAAAGGCACCGCCGGCAACATCGGGGCCAAAGGCGTGCAGGCTGCCGCAGCGGAGCTGGAGCACGCCTGTCTGGGTGATGCCACGCCAGAGGAGGTGGGCCGCCTCTTGGCGCTCACCCTGCAAGAGCTTGCACCGGTGACTGACGGCCTGCGGGCGGTGGGGGCTGTCGCTGCACCTGCGCCGGCAGCCAGTGGTGTGCAGCCAAATGCTGCAAACACTGCAGCTGTCGCCGAGGCGCTT
>CAJBVC010000858.1 GCA_903958915.1 uncultured beta proteobacterium | reverse complement strand
GGCCGTGGGCATTTACCAACCCGGCTCTTTTGTTCGTCTGGCGACCGATGAAATCGCGGTGGTGGTCAAACGCGGCCTCAACACCTCCACGCCCCGGGTGGCCGTGCTGATCAACCGCTCGGGTATGCCCACGGTGGAGCCCATCATGCGCGACACCAGTGTGCGCGAGCACCGCGTTATCGCCAGTGTGGCGCACCGCGAGGTGAGAGTGCAGATCAATCTCGAGCGGATGCTGCCGCTGACCGTATCGCCTCAAAGCGACCGGCCCTGGTAAATCGATGTCGGCTACGCGCCGTACTCAGGCCGGCACTGTCTCGGAAAAACTCGGGCGCAGCATCAGCTTCTCATAGAGGCGCTGCAGATTGGGATGCGGCGTGCGCCAGTCGAGTTGGGGGAAGCGGAAATCGAGGTAGCCCAGGGTTACCCCGACGGCAACGTCAGCCAGCGTGAGGTGGATGCCGGCGCAATAGGGTTTTTCGGCCAGTGCCTTGCTCATGGCTTTCAGGGCGGCTTCGACTTTACCCATCTGACGCTCGATCCAGGCGTTGCTGCGCTGCGACTTGGTGCGCCCGGGCCAATGCGACTCCAGCCGCGCCGAAATGGCAGCGTCCATCACGCCGTCGGCCAGTGCTTCCCAGGTCTTGATTTCGGCCCGTTCTCGCCCGACCGTCGGAATGAGTTTGCCCACGGGCGAGAGGGTGTCGAGGTACTCCACAATAACCCGTGAGTCAAACAGCGCCTCGGCACCTTCCATCACCAGACAGGGCACTTTTCCCAATGGATTGGCTTCGGCAATGTTGGTATCGGCAGACCACAC
The DNA here is from genome assembly GCA_903958915.1 of uncultured beta proteobacterium. Lineage (GTDB taxonomy): Bacteria > Pseudomonadota > Gammaproteobacteria > Burkholderiales > Burkholderiaceae_C > Allorhodoferax. Next base: position 1,339 of record CAJBVC010000858.1, on the reverse strand, counting down.
GTCTTCCATCACAAAGGCGTAGTCCAGTTTTTTCTCAGCCATCACCACACGTACTTTGCGCACATAGGGGCTGGAAGTGGATCCGAGTAGTTTCATGGGTGGTCTGCAATTACAAGTCAACGTTCATTCTATCCACTGGGTGCTCCGCTGCCCTTACGCAGGGAAGAGCGTGGTGCACAACCTACAATTGGCCCATGACTTTCTCCACTATTTCAGCACTCTCCCCTCTGGACGGCCGCTACGCCGCCAAACTTGCCACACTGCGCCCGCTGATGAGCGAGCAAGGCTATATGCAGCGGCGCGTGCAGGTCGAAGTGGCCTGGTTCATCGCCTTGAGCGACGCCGGATTTGCCGAGTTCAAGCCCTTGTCGCCTGGGGCCCGCACCTACCTGCTGGGGCTGGTGAAGAATTTCACCGAAGCCGATGGCGAGGCGATCAAGGCGATTGAGAAAACCACCAACCACGATGTAAAGGCGGTGGAATACTGGATCAAGTCGAAGTTTGAAGCGCGCCCCGAACTGCAGGCCGCCAACGAGTTTGTGCACTTTGCCTGTACCAGCGAAGACATCAATAACACCAGCCATGCCCTTCAGATTCGCGGTGCCCGCGATGTGGTGGTGCTGCCGGCGCTGGACCGGGTGTTGATGAAGTTGCGGGAGATGGCCCACACCCATGCCGACGTCCCCATGCTCAGCCGCACCCACGGCCAGACTGCCAGCCCGACCACCGTGGGCAAGGAGATTGCCAACGTGGTGGTGCGCCTGCACACGGCCTGCGACCGCATTGCCGCCGTGAAAATTCTGGCCAAGATGAACGGTGCGGTGGGTAACTACAACGCGCACCTGTCGGCCTGGCCCGACTTTGACTGGGAGGAATTCAGTCGCAAAGTGGTGGAAACGCCCGAGCCATTGGGCCTGGGGCTGAACTTTCAGCCCTACAGCATCCAGATCGAACCGCACGACTACATGGCCGAACTGTTTGATGCAGTCGCGCGGGCCAATACCATCCTGATTGACTGGTCGCGTGATGTCTGGGGCTATGTGTCTCTGGGCTATTTCAAGCAACGACTCAAGGACGGCGAGGTGGGCTCGAGCACCATGCCGCACAAGGTCAACCCCATTGATTTTGAAAACGCCGAAGGCAATCTGGGTCTGTCCAACGCCCTGTTGCGCCACCTGAGCGAGAAGTTGCCCATCAGCCGTTGGCAACGCGACCTGACCGCCTCGACGGTATTGCGCACCGTCGGCGTGGCACTCGGCTACGCGGCGCTGGCCTACCAAAGTCTGCTGGCCGGACTCAACAAGCTCGAACTCAACGAAGCGGCCATCGCCAAAGACCT
>CAJBVC010000857.1 GCA_903958915.1 uncultured beta proteobacterium | reverse complement strand
CCGCTACGCGGGCTCCTCCTTGACCTGCGCAAAACACCCTGCCTCCCAGGCGCCTAATGTCCGCTGTGAGCCAGACCGCTTAACAATGTGACCATGCCAATCCCCACAGCCAGCCACGTTACTTGGGCAATGGTTTCCGACAGGGTCAATCGTTTTTGCAACTGCGGAATCAAATCGGCCAGGGCGACGTAAACAAAGCTGCTGGACGCCACCACCAGGAAGTACGGCAAATAGTCGTGCAACAAATCCACCAGCCAGTAACCGGCCATGCCGCCCAGAGCGGTCACGGCACCGGCCAGTGACACCTTGACCAGTGCCATGCGCTTGTTGCTGGCGCCCGAGCGCAACACCATCAGGTCGCCCATGTGGTGCGGCACCTCGTGGGCCAGCACAGCCAGCGCGGCAATGGCGCCCAGGCGCATATCGGCCATAAAGGCAGAGGCAATCAGGATGCCATCTCCAAAGCAATGCACGCTGTCACCGGTCAGGATGGCCCAGCTGCCCGGTTGTGGCGGTGCGTGTTCGTGGATCTGCGCCGTGCCGTGGCCATGGCTGTGATGCGGTGCATGCCCATGATCGGGGTGGTTGTCGTGGTGATGGTGCTCGTGACCGTGGTGCCAGAGTTCGGCCTTGTCCAGCAAAAAGAAAAACACCAGCCCCAACAGCAGTGTCAGGAACAGGTCATGCGCGCTGGCCTGGCTGTCAAACGCTTCGGGCAGCAGGTGCATGAAAGCCGTGGCCATCAGGGCGCCAGCGGCCAGACTGAGCATGTGCTGGGTGTAGCGTGCCAGCGCACCAAAGCTCAGGGCTGCCGCCAGCCACACCGACCCTATCCCGGCGACCAGGGTGCCAACGAGAATTGCTACCAATAACATAGCTGGTTATGCATGTATTACGGGGGCTAGAGCCCTATTTCATATACAAAAGACAAAAACCGCCCCATCGGGCGGTTTGCAGGGCAGCGTGCGGCCGTATCAGGCCACGCCATGCCCTTTAAACCACTCCAGTGCCCGCTTGAAGCCGTCTTCCGCCGCATCCTTGCGGAAGCTGGGGCGGTAGTCCGCATGGAATGCATGGGGTGCCTGAGGGTACACCACAAACTCCGATGCCATGGCCGCCTTGTTGCCTTTACCACCCGCCTCGGCCAGCGCATCTTTCATCTGGTTGACCGTGGTCAACGGAATGCCGCCGTCCTGCCCACCGTAGAGGCCCAGCACCGGCGCCTTGATGCCAGCGGCCAGGTCCACCGGGTGCTTGGGCGTGAGCGCAGATGCGGCTCCCACCAGACGGCCATACCAGGCCACACCGGCCTTGACGTTCTGGCTTCGCTCGGCATACAGCCAGGTGATGCGGCCACCCCAGCAAAATCCGGTGATGCCAACCTTCTTCAGGTTGCCACCGTTTTCACCGGCCCACTTGACCGCACCGTCCAGGTCACCCATCACTTGCGCGTCGGGCACCTTGGACACCACTTCGGTCATGAGTTTGGCCACTTCGCCATATTTGGTGGGGTCACCCTGACGGGCATACAACTCGGGCGCAATCGCCAGATAGCCCGCCTTGGCAAAGCGCCGGCAGGTGTCAGCGATGTATTCGTGTACGCCAAATATTTCCTGAATCACCAGAATCACCGGCAGGTTCTTCTTGCCTTCGGGGGCAGCGTAAAAGAAGGGGACCGTGAAACCGTCCACGTCATAGATGGCTTCGCCGCTAGTCAGCCCCGCGGAGGGGGTTTTGATGGCCGTTTGCGCCATGATGGGCATGGCCGTTGCCGCGTAGCCAACGCCCAACGCGGTCTTGAGCGCGGTGCGGCGGGTAGCGCCCGCTTCGGTGGTTTTACCGGGAAGCAGGGCGTTGAAATCGTCATTCTGGTCACGGTTGAGCATGTCGAGGTCCTTGATACAAAAAGGGGGGTGGTTCTGGGCTCACAGTG
>CAJBVC010000856.1 GCA_903958915.1 uncultured beta proteobacterium | reverse complement strand
TGCCCGTGACGGTGGACTTGCAGATGCACTACTTTGATCCGGCACGTCGCGGCGCCAAGGCAAAGCACGATGCAGTCGATGCCCTCCAGAGTGCCAAGGCGGGACAAGGCCTGGTCGGCGACCCCTTCATGCTGGGCACGCAGCTATCCGGACAGACTTTACCGATGCTGGAGCGAGATTTTGGCCCTGGATTTGCGGCATCCGTCGCCAAAATGCCCACCGGTGATTGGTCTGGCCCGATCGAGTCAGTCCATGGCTGGCATCTGGTTCAGGTCTCGCGCCGCCAAGACAGCCCTGCCGTACGCTTTGAGGACGTGCGGGAGCGTGTCGCCAGCGACCTGACCCACTCCACGGACAACCCATCCAGTGACGCAGCGTACGCCCGAATGCGTGCGCGCTACACCGTCGAAATACAGGGCGTGGGCCAACAGTGATGCCTTTTCTGCACTGGCGCTCCCTGGTCATGGCCTTCCTGGCCTGTCTTTGGTGTGGTCCGGCAACGGCGCACGAAAACTTGCCTGCGTCGCTCATGCTTCAGGAAGTCGAAGCGCGGGAGTTTGAGGTGCGCTGGCGCGTGCCACAAACCCAGGGTGCAGTACCCGACGTGATGGCACAACTTCCAGACGATTGTCAGAACCGTGCATCGCCCACCCTGCAAGCCACCACAGGTGCGCGGTTGACCGTGTGGTCTGCGCACTGTGCCAAAGGACTGCGCGATGGCGCGGAGATCACCATTGCCGGACTGGCAGCAACACGGATCGATGCCGTAGTGCGGGTTGCCTATCTGGATGGCACCTCGCAGTCGCTGGTAGCACGCCCGAGCAATCCCTTCGTGAAGCTGGTGCCGGTACGCGGCGACCCCCTTGCAGCCCCAGGCTATTTGCTACTGGGCATAGAACACATTCTGGGCGGCATCGACCATTTGCTCTTTGTTTTGTGCCTGATCCTGCTGGTGCCGGATCTGTGGGGCTTGCTCAAAACGATCACCGCGTTCACGCTGGCCCATAGCCTGACACTGGCGCTGGCGGCACTTGGGTTTGTGCAGATGCCACAGGCGCCGGTCGAGGCAACCATTGCCTTATCGATACTGTTCCTGGCCCGTGAACTGGCGCGTCAGAACGGAACGCGGGGCGTGGCGTTACGCCGACCCTGGATCGTGGCGTTTGCGTTCGGATTGCTGCATGGCTTTGGTTTCGCCAGTGCGTTGGCAGAGGTGGGCCTGCCGACCGATGATGTTCCTCTGGCGCTGCTGCTGTTCAATGCGGGGGTCGAAGCGGGCCAGTTGGCGTTCATCGCTGCGGTCTACCCTCTGGTGCTGCTGGGCAGGCGCTGGCAGCTTCAGGGTTCACGTTGGGTCACTGCACTGCCGGTCTATGCGGTCGGCTCGGTTGCGGGTTTCTGGTGGCTGCAGCGCATGGTTGCAGTCGTTGGTTTCGCTTAACACCATAGACTTGGAAGCCATGCGGCCCTTCTTTTTCACTACTTTGGACGTTTGAAGCGCGATGATCAGGCCACCTACACCACCAACGCCACGGGTCTTCTTGTGGGGCCTGCTGGTTTTGCAGGCGCTCTCGTTCGCGCTGCATTTCTACGGATTGTCACGATTCAATACCCTGGTCTTTGACGAGACCGCCTATGCCCGCTTTGGTCATAACTACCTCAATGGACTGACAGTTTTCGACGTCCATCCGCCACTGGGAAAACTGCTGGTCGGTGCAGGCATGTGGTTTGGCGACCTGATGGGTTACGCCGGCGAGCCGACCAATTTGCTCAGCGGCGCCGAACGCGCGCCATGGGCGTACCGCTGGGTCGCTGCGCTGTTCGGCAGCACCCTTGCGGTGTTGCTCGCGGGTATTACTTGGGAGCTCTTCCATCGCTGGCGTATGGCACTGCTCAGTGGCGTTCTGGCACTGTTGTGCGGCATTTTTCTGGTGGAAGCGCGCTACGCGCTGATCAACGTCTTCATGGTTACTTTTGGGTTGTTCGGTCACTGGCTTTGGCTGCGCGGCTTGTCGGCCCGGACCGCAACCCGCCGCCACCTGCTGTGGCTCTTTTCCGGTCTGTCGCTGGGATGCTGCGTTTCGGTGAAGTGGAGCGGACTGAGTTTCCTGGGAGTGGTGTGGGCCATCACCCTGCTCGGCTGGCTGGGCCAAAGTCGCGCGACAACGCCCACCCGTTTTTCTGGCATGCGGTGGCTGGCGTTGCTACTGTACTTCGTGGTTGCACCCACGCTGCTGTACGTGGCGCAATGGACGCCCCACCTTCTCGTGAGCGGCAAGACCTTGTCACAGGAGCATTCCGAAATGCTCCGCTACCACCAAAGCGTCAAGGATGACAAAAGCGAGCATCCCTACTGCTCCCGGTGGACCACCTGGCCCTTCATGCTGCGCCCCATCAGCCTCGTTTACGAGACTCAAGCAGCGCCGGTCGGAGCGTCGACTTCTGGCGCGGCACAGGCGCCTGATCCCGCGCCCGCCACCGTGCGTGCGGTACACGAAATCATCAATCCCCTGCTCGCATGGTGCGCGTGCATAGCAGTGCTGTGGGTCACAGCCGCATTTGCATTCAAGTGGGAGCGACTCGCACTTTCCGACAGGCCTGAACCCGAACAACTCCGCGACGTGTGGACCTTGGGATACGTCTTGCTGGGTTTTTTGTCCGCATGGCTGCCCTGGGCCATGGTAGGCCGCTGCCAGTTCCTCTACTTGTACATGCCGTCACTGGCCTTTGCGCTGATTGCCAGCGCATGGACCGTGGACTACTTGCTCGCCCATCCACTGCGAGCGATGCGGTGGACGGGTTATTGCGTCGTGCTTGGAGTGGCAGGCAGTTTTCTGTTCTTCCTGCCGATTTACCTGGGCTGGCCCATCAGTCAGGCAGCGTTCTATGCCCGTATGTGGCTGGTCTCGTGGATCTGAAACCCACGGACCCACCACATATCCTTTCCGTTATCAGCTACCGTTGAC
>CAJBVC010000855.1 GCA_903958915.1 uncultured beta proteobacterium | reverse complement strand
TTCATTTACGGCATGCGCCGGCTGGTCGACCCCAAGACGGCATCGCAGTACGCCAGCACGTTTGGCATGTTTTTCGCCAATGGCAAGGAAATTACCGAGGGCAAGAAGCCGACATCCGAACTGGGCGTAAAGGCTGTCGATAAATACACGGTGGAAATCAAGACGCCTTACCCGGTGGGCTTCCTGCCCGAACTGGTGTCCAACCTGCAGCTCGGGCCGGTGCACAAGGCAAGCCAGGAAAAGGCCGGCAAGGAATGGACCAAGCCGGGCAAACTGGTCAGCAATGGGGCTTACACCTTGTCCGAGTGGCAGGTCAATAGCAAGATTGTGCTGACCAAGAACCCGCAGTACTGGGACGAGAAGAACGTTCAGCTCACCAAGCTGACCTACCTGCCGGTGGAAGACATGAATGCCGACATCAAGCTGTTTGAGTCGGGCGAAAACGAGTGGGTGCAACAACTCCCCCCCGGTGTCTATGAAAAGTACAAGGCCCAGTACCCCAAGGAAATCCGCAATACGCCGATGATCGGCCTGCGCTACTACTCCTTCCTCAACACCGACCCGCTGCTCAAGGACGTGCGGGTGCGCAAGGCCCTCTCGATGGTGATTGACCGCGACATCCTGGCTCAGAAAGTGACGGCGGATGGCCAGATTCCCGCGTACGGCGTGATCGTGAAGGGCACCAACGGGGCCGATGTCACGGCCTACGACTGGGCCACCTGGCCGATGGACAAGCGCGTAGCCGAGGCGAAAAAATTAATCACTGAGGCGGGCATTGCTGCCGGCACCAAGCTGAAGTTCTCCTACAACACCAGCGAGTACCACAAGAAGATGGCGATTTTTGCCGCCTCGGAGTGGAAGACCAAGCTGGGCCTGAATCTGGAGCTCGAAGCCATGGAGTTCAAGGTGCTGATCAAGAAGCGCAATGACAAGGATTACCAGATGTCACGCAACGGCTGGGTGGCCGATTACAACGATGCCACCACGTTCCTGGCGCTGGTGCAATGCGACAACGACCAGAACAACCACAACAGTTGCAACAAAAAGGCCGATGCCCTGATCGAGCAGGGCAACCAGAGCCAGGACCCTGCAAAGCGCAAGGCCTTGCTGACAGAAGCTGCCAAACTGGTCATGGAAGACTATCCCATGATGCCACTGCTGCAGTACACGGTGCCGCGCTTGGTGAAGTCGTATGTAGGTGGGTACACCACCACCAATGCGCTGGACCGTTACCGCGGCAAAGACCTCTACATCATCAAGCACTAAGCCCATGTGGTCGTATGCCCTGCGTCGCCTGATGGCGACGATTCCGACACTGCTGCTGGTCATTACAGTGTGCTACTTGCTGCTGCATTTCACGCCAGGCGGCCCCTTTGACGCCGAGAAGAAGGTGTCGGCCGCTGTTCTGGCCAACCTGCAGGAAAAGTACCACATGAACGAGCCGCTGTGGAAGCAGTACTTGCTGTACCTCAACAGCCTGCTGCACGGTGATCTGGGCGCTTCATTTCGCTATGAGGACTGGAGCGTCAACCAGCTGGTGGCGGCTGCCTTACCGGTCTCGGCGACGGTGGGCGGGCTTTCGCTGCTGATCTCGCTGTTCATCGGCATCACCCTGGGCTCCGTGGCGGCACTGCGCCAGAACAGCGTGGTGGACTATCTGGTGATGTTTCTGGGCAGTGTGGGAAGTGTCTTTCCGTCATTTGTGATCGGGCCAGTGCTGGTGCTGGTGTTTGCCATCTGGTTACAGCTGGTTCCTGCGGGCGGCTGGGACAACTTTTCCGTGCGCTACATGGTGCTGCCGATGTCGCTCTTGGTGGTGCTCAATGTGGCCACCATCGG
>CAJBVC010000854.1 GCA_903958915.1 uncultured beta proteobacterium | reverse complement strand
GGCCACACGCAGACGGTTGCCCGGGGGTTCGTTCATCTGGCCGTAAACCATCGACACCTTGGACTTGGGTAAGTCTTCGAGGTTCACCACGCCGGAGTCGGCCATCTCATGGTAGAAGTCGTTGCCTTCGCGAGTACGCTCACCCACACCAGCAAACACGGACAAGCCGCTGTGCGCCTTGGCGATGTTGTTGATGAGCTCCATCATGTTCACGGTCTTGCCCACACCGGCACCGCCGAACAGACCGACCTTGCCACCCTTGGCGAACGGGCACACCAGGTCAATCACCTTGATGCCGGTTTCGAGCAACTCTTGTGAGGGGCTGAGTTCGTCGTAGGTCGGTGCTTTGCGGTGGATCGACATCTCCAGTGCAGCGTTGACCGGGCCACGCTCGTCAATCGGGTTGCCCAGCACGTCCATGATGCGGCCCAATGTGGCCTGACCGACGGGCACCATGATGGGCTTCTCGGTGTTGGTCACCATCATGCCGCGGCGCAAGCCGTCGGAGGTGCCCAGCGCAATGGTACGCACAATGCCGTCACCCAACTGCTGCTGAACTTCCAGCGTCAGGGCGGAACCTTCCATTTTCAGCGCGTCATAGATGCCGGGCATCCTGTCACGGGGAAACTCGACGTCCACCACCGCGCCAATACACTGAACAATTTTTCCCTGAACCAGGGCGTTAGCTTGAGCCATTTTTCGCTCCAAAAATAAAATCTTGAACTAGTACTTTTTCTCGACCAATGCACCTGCGGCTTACACCGCAGCGGCACCCGCCACGATTTCGGACAACTCTTTGGTAATCGCCGCCTGACGGGTCTTGTTGTAGACCAGTTTCAGTTCGCCAATCACACTGCCTGCGTTGTCGGTTGCGGCCTTCATGGCCACCATGCGGGCCGATTGCTCGGACGCCATGTTTTCTGCAACCGCCTGGTACACCAGGGCTTCTACATAACGTGTCAGCATTTCGTCAATGACCGATTGGGCATCCGGCTCATAGATGTAGTCCCAGTCATGCTGCGGGCCACTGGCTTGCGATTCTGCCGCCATCTGCACCGCCGACAAAGGCAGCAACTGCTGAACCACGGGCTCCTGCTTCATGGTGTTGATGAACTTGGTATAGCAAAGGTAAACCGCGTTGACCTCACCTTTGGCATACGCGTCGAGCAACACCTTGACCGGCCCAATCAGCTTCTCAAGGTGCGGCGTGTCACCCAGATGGGTGGCGTGTGACACCACCTTGGCACCAATGCGACCCATGAAACCCAGGCCCTTGTTGCCAATCGCCACCGTTTGCGCAGACAACCCCGACGACTGCAATTCGCGCAATTTGCCCGTCACGATGCGCAGAATGTTGGTGTTCATGCCACCACACAGACCCTTGTCCGTGGTGACCACAATGAACCCACACACTTTGGCCTCGTTCTTCAGCATGAACGCGTGCTTGTACTCCGGGTTGGCCTTGCCGAGGTTGGCCGCAATATTGCGCACCTTCTCGCTGTAAGGCCGGGCAGCACGCATGCGTTCCTGCGCCTTGCGCATCTTGGATGCAGCCACCATTTCCATGGCTTTGGTGATCTTCTTGGTGTTCTCCACCGACTTGATCTTGCCGCGTATTTCCTTACCTGCTGCCATTGATCAGCTCCTCGATGTTTCCACGCGGCGGCCGCAGAACCGGCTTTGCCGGGCTGCTGGCTGCGCCCCCTTGAGGGGGAGGCGGCCAAAGGCCGCTTCGGGGGTGTGCTTCATATCAGGCGAAGGTCTTCTTGAAGGCTGCAATCGCAGCGTTCAATTCAGCTTCGGCATCCTTGTCCATCGCCTTGTCGGCTTCCAGCTTGGCCAGCAACGCTGCATGCTTGTCTTTAAGATAGGCGTGAAGGCTGTGCTCGAAGGCCAGCGCCTTCTTGACTTCGATGTCATCGATGAAGCCTTTGTTCACAGCGAACAAGGTGGCTGCCATCAAGCTGATCGGCAGC
>CAJBVC010000853.1 GCA_903958915.1 uncultured beta proteobacterium | reverse complement strand
CCTGCTGGAAAAACTCAAGCGCCCCACGGTCAATGTGAAGCCCGGGCAGTACCGCACCTACCTGGCGCCGCGCGCTTTCGCCGATGTACTGGGCATGATGGGCTGGAACGCGTTGTCCGCCGCTGCCTGGAAGCAAGGGCGCAGCCCATTCAAGAAGCTGGTGGAGGGGGAAGCAAAGTTCTCCCCCTTGCTGAGTTTTGGCGAAAACTTTGGTTTGGCCCTCACACCACGGTTCAACAGCCTGGGCGAGGTCAGTGCGGCACAACTCCCGCTGATGGAAGCAGGTGCATTGCGCTCGCTTTTGGTGAGCTCTCGCACGGCCAAGGAATACGGACTGACTGGCAACGCGGCCGGGGAGGGCGAAACGCCCCGGTCGCTGGATGTGGCGTGTGGCACTCTGTCGGAAGCAGACATTCTCAAAGCGATCGGAACCGGACTCTACCTGTCCAATGTGCACTACCTGAACTGGAGCGACCCGGTGTCGGCGCGCGTGACGGGCATGACGCGCTATGCCTGCTTCTGGGTCGAAAACGGCGAAATCGTCGGCCCCATCAACGATCTGCGCTGGGATGAAAGCCTGTATGACGCGTTGGGTACCAAGCTGCTGGCGCTCACCAACTGGGCAGACATTGACCCTGCCTGCGAGACCTACTACACGCGTGCCCTTGGTGGCTCGCGGGTGCCCGGTGCATTGGTGGAAGGCTGGACTTTCACGCTGTGACACCGGGCCTTCCAGCGACACCATCCGATGTGGTGGTGGAACCGTTTGCCCGCCATCGTGCCCAGATGCCACTGGTCGCGCAATGGTTCATCGGAGAGTGGCCAAAGTGGTACGGCCTGGGTGGTTCGGGCGATGTGACAGCGGATGTACAGGCGTTTGCTGCTTCTGAGACAGCACTGCCTGTCGGCATGCTGCTTTTTGAGGGCCAGCGACCCGTCGGCGCAGCGGCTCTGAAGGCCGAATCGATTCCAAGCCATAAGCACCTTGGGCCTTGGGCCGCCGCAGGCTACGTATTGCCAACTCACCGGGGGCGTGGCCTGGGGGGCGTGCTGCTGCGTGCCGTGGCGGCCCATTCACGCACGCTTGGCTTTGGGCACATTTACTGTGGAACCAGTACGGCGCAGACCCTTCTCGCGCGCGCTGGGTGGGAGGTGCTGGAGGTTATCGAGCATGCGGGCCAACCGCTGACTATTTTTCGCAGCAAGAATTAGTGCCGGGTTCAGCTGGCACGGGCCGTTATAGGGGTTCCACGTGTCGTTGTAACGCGTGGGAAATCAAAACCGCTCCAGCTCCGGGTGCTTGATTTGGCCACCACGCACCAGCATCTTGCCGTACTCCGCGCAGCGGTGCAGGGTGGGAATGACCTTGCCGGGGTTGAGTAAACCCTTGGTGTCAAAAGCGTGTTTGATGGCAAACATCTGCGCGTTTTCTTCCGAAGAGAACTGCACGCACATGCTGTTGAGCTTTTCCACACCCACGCCATGCTCGCCCGTGACCGTGCCACCCATGGCCACGCTGGTTTCCAGAATGTCGGCGCCAAACAGTTCGCAGCGGTGCAACTGGTCGGGGTCATTGGCATCAAACAGAATGAGCGGGTGCAAATTGCCGTCACCGGCGTGGAACACATTGACACAGCGTAGCTGGTATTTCTTTTCCATCTCCTGAATGGCCAGCAGGATGTCGGCCAGGCGTTTGCGCGGAATGGTGGAGTCCATGCACATGTAGTCCGGGCTGATGCGCCCCGAAGCAGGGAATGCGTTCTTGCGCCCGCTCCAGAATTTCAGGCGCTCTGCCTCACTCTGGCTGACTGCAATTTTGGTAGCGCCTGCCGCTGTCAGGACGGCGCTCATCCGCCCGATTTCTTCTTCTACCTCTTCGGGCGTCCCGTCGCTTTCACACAGCAGGATGGCCTGCGCGTCGAGGTCGTAGCCTGCATGCACATAGTCTTCCACGGCAGCCGTCATGGGCTTGTCCATCATCTCCAGACCGGCTGGGATGATGCCCGCAGCGATGACCGCAGCGACCGCATCGCCCGACTTGCGGATGTCGTCAAAGCTGGCCATGATGCAACGTGCAAGTTGTGGTTTGGGCACCAGCTTGACCGTGACCTCGGTGGTCACTGCCAACATGCCTTCGCTGCCGACCACCACACTAAGCAGGTCGTAGCCGGCGTCGTCCAGCGCGTCGGAACCGAACTCGATGGGCTCGCCTTCAATCGTGTAGCCTTTGACTTTCAGCAAGTTGTGCAAAGTCAGACCGTACTTGAGGCAGTGCACACCGCCCGAGTTCTCTGCCACATTGCCGCCAATCGTGCAGGCGATCTGGCTGGACGGGTCGGGCGCGTAATACAAACCAAAAGGTGCCGCCGCCTCGCTGATCGCCAGATTGCGTACGCCGCACTGCACCACCGCAGTGCGGCTGCGCGGGTCGATTTTGATGATCTTGTTGAATTTGGCCAACGACAGGGTCACGCCCATGGCGTGTGGCATGGCCCCGCCCGAAAGTCCGGTGCCCGCGCCACGCGCCACCACCGGCACGTTCAGGGCATGGCAGGTGCGCAGCACGGCGGCTACTTGTTCCTGCGTTTCCGGCAGTGCCACCACCAGCGGACGCTGCCGGTAAGCGGTCAGGCCGTCGCACTCGTAAGGCGTGGTGTCCTCGGTCTGGTAGAGCAGGGCGTGCGCAGGCAAATAGGTCGACAGCGCCCGAACCACTTGCGTCTGGAGCTCTGATTTTGATAGCGACTCGGGCGCCAGTGGGGAAGCGGATGCGTTCATGCGGTGGACTCCTTGCCCCCACTATAATGCCCGACCGTTTCACCCCACGGGCCTGCATAGTGTTCAGGCCACTTCTGGAAGCCGCCATGTCCGATTCCCTTGCGGTGCTGCCACAGTACCTGCTGCCGAAGAAAGCCCTCACCATACTGGCGGGTAAAGTGGCCAGTGCACAGGCCGGGGGTGCCACCACCGCACTGATTCGCTGGTTTGTGAAACGTTACAACGTCAACATGGCCGAGGCAGCCGACCCCGATGTTTCCAGCTACGCAAGTTTTAACGCGTTTTTCACGCGACCCTTGAAAGAGGGCGCACGTCCGCTGGCGGACAGTGCCTATCTCTGCCCGGTCGATGGTGCCATCAGCCAGTGTGGACGGATTGAAGCGGATCAGATTTTTCAGGCCAAAGGGCACCGCTACAGCACAACGGCACTGGTGGGGGGCGATGCTGGTCTGGCAGCGCAGTTTGAGGATGGGGCATTTGCCACGCTGTACTTGAGTCCGCGCGATTATCACCGCATCCACATGCCCTGTGATGGTGAGTTGCGCCGCATGATCTATGTGCCAGGGGACCTGTTTTCGGTGAACCCGACCACGGCGCGCGGCGTACCGGGATTGTTTGCGCGCAACGAGCGGGTGGTGTGTGTGTTCGACTCCGACAAGGGGCCATTTGTACTGACCCTGGTGGGCGCAACGATTGTGGGCAGCATGGCCACGGTCTGGCACGGACAGGTAAACCCCCCGCGGCGCCCTGACGTCTGTGAATGGACCTATGACAAAGGGGCTGTGCGCCTCGCGCGCGGTTCCGAGATGGGCCGCTTTCTGCTGGGGTCCACGGTGGTGATGCTGTTTCCCAAGGATGTACTCGAGTTCAACCCGACGTGGGCACCGGCGCGCGCCATCCGCATGGGCGAAGCGATGGCGTAAAACGAACATCTGGATTCAGCGGCGGGTTTTGGGTGGCTTGGCTGTCTGCTGCGCCTGCTCCAACGCCAGCAACAGGCTGGTGCGGTGGTCGCGTGCCACCACTTGCCATGGGGTGTCGGTCAAGGCGCCTTCAAGGGCCCACAACAGATTGAGGCTGGCATTGCCAAGGTGCTGTTTGACCTTGGTGTACGCCGCCACTGCTCCGAGCTTGCGCAATTGCGCAATGGTTCGGATGCCCGCCGCTGCCAGCATCTCCATCGACTTCGGTCCCAGATTGGGCAGGTCTGCCGGCGTTCTCGCCTTGGTCGCCGTTTTGGCCAGACGGGTTGTTTTGGCCTTGGGTGCTGGACGTACCGGCAGGGCCATCGCCGTGGCGCGCACCAGATGGCACAGAGCCTGCGCATCTTCCCAGGCGTCGGCATCGAGCAGCAGGTGCGGCTTGGCGCCAGGAAAAGGGGGGCCTTCGCGCGGTTGCGACAGCAGTGCCCGACCCTCCGCAGTGGGCTTGAGGTACAGCTGGTCGTCACAGACCAGTCCCACCGGTCTGCCATCAAAGTACAGGCAGTACTCGCCAAACATCTTGCGGCAGGTGACGGGACCGGCCTGGCGCAGTTGGTCCAGGAGAAATTCCATGGTGGATGCGGAGGTGGACATGGTTGAGAATGGTAAACCCGACCTGGCCTGTGGCTCAACGGTTGGCATAGATAATCGGTTCCATGCGTCTTGATCCGGACACACTGCTCATCGTCAATATTGCCAACCTCCTGGTGATGGCAACCACCTTGCCCATCATCATGGGTGCAGCACTAAGCGATGCGGCGCGCGCAGCGCGGCGTGCACTGATCGTGCAGGCGCTGAGCTGGATCGCGCTGGTTCTGTCGGGTCTTGCACAAGGCACCTGGATGGATTGGGCCCTGTCCACGTTTGCCATGGCAACCATCAGCGTTGCCAACTGGCTGATGTACCAGGCGCTTGCGGGCTGGCTCGGCCCCCGGCCCTGGCGGCGCACCTTGCTGCTGCTTCTGGTGGCCATGCCCGTGGGCTACACGCTGTCGTTTTCCAGTTACCCGGTGCGGGTTGGTTGGGCCAATCTGCTGATTGCCGGGCAACTGCTGATTCTGGCGCGTGCCACACTGTGGCCGGGTTCTACACTGGGCGGGCGTTGGCGGTGGGTCATTCTGGGTTGCCTACTGGTAATGGCTGGGTTGACCGGGGCCCGCGGCGTCATGGGTGCCTGGTTCACCGAACTGTACCCGACGTTCACTGCGCCGCACCCGGTCAATGTGCTGGCGCTGTTGTTTGCCAATATCACGCTGGTGATTATCAATGTCGCGGTGCTGGTGGCTTGGCGCGAAGAGGCGGAACAACAGTTGCGCAATCTTGCCATTACGGACCAGTTGACCGGGGTTCGCAACCGCCATGGTTGGAGCGAGCCCGCCGCAGCGCTGGTGACCCAGGCCCAGCGTCACCACATACCACTGGCCTTGATCGCGCTTGATCTTGACCAATTCAAACAGATCAACGATAGCCGTGGGCACGAAGCGGGCGACGCGGCCTTGCGACTTTTTGGCCGTCTGTTGACGCAGGGGCAACGCAGTGGCGATGTCATCGCCCGCATGGGCGGGGAGGAGTTTTGCGTACTGATGCCGCATGCGGATGCGGCAGCCGGCGAAGGGTTTGATCGGCGCCTGCGTGCCGCCCTGGCTGTGGCAGCGCCTGCCGAGCTCGGCTTTGCGCTGGACTTCAGCAGTGGCCTGGCCCTGATCGACAGTGCGGGGGAATCCCTGGGTAGTCTGATGTCGCGAGCCGATGCGGCGGTGTACCGGGCCAAACAGGCCGGTCGCGGGCGAATGGTGCGCGCCTCTGAAGTGCCTTTTGAAAAGGAAAATGCATGACTTTCAAGTATCTTCTGGTGGCGTCTGATGGCGGCATTACCACCATCACGCTGAACCGTCCGGAGAAGCGCAATGCCTTGGCGCTGGAAGTGATGCAGGAGCTGACACAGGCCCTGCACGAAGTGGCGTGCAGCGATGCACACGGCGTCATCCTGGCGGCCAATGGTCCGGTATTCAGTGCCGGACACAATTTTGCCGACATGGCCGGTGCAAGTGAGGCCCAAGCCACAGAATTGTTTGCCGTGTGTACGCAGATGATGGATGCGATCCAGGCGATGCCGCAACCGGTCGTCGCACGGGTGCACGCGCTGGCCACCGCAGCGGGCTGCCAACTGGTTGCGACCTGCGATCTGGCGGTGGCGGCCGACACGGCAACGTTTGCCATTCCTGGCGGCAAGGCCGGACTGTTTTGCCACACCCCGCTGGTGGCCATCGCCCGCAACATTGGCCGCAAGCGTGCCCTGGAAATGGCGCTCACGGGCGATGCCATTGATGCCCGCACAGCAGCCGAGTGGGGCCTCATCAACCGCTGCGTTCCTGCCGATCAGCTCGATGCGGCGACGCTGGATCTGATCGAGCGCTCCACCCGTGGAAGCTTGCTCTCCAAACAACTGGGTAAGCAGGCGTTCTACCGGCAAGTGGGGTTGCCGCAGGGCCAGGCTTATGAAGTCGCTGTGGCACAAATGGCCAGCGCGGCGGTCACGCCCGATGCGCAGGAGGGGATTGCCGCCTTCCTGGAAAAGCGCCACCCGCGGTTCACACAGAAACCGACGGTCTCCTGAAGTCGTCTACTTGAAAATCACCGTTTTGTGGCCGTTGAGCAGCACGCGGTGCTCGCTGTGCCATTTGACGGCGCGCGCCAGCACCTGGCTTTCGGTGTCGCGGCCTTGTGTCGTGAGGTCTTCCACGGTCTTGCTGTGGTCCACGCGGGCGACGTCCTGTTCAATGATCGGTCCTTCGTCGAGGTCGGCCGTCACATAGTGGGCCGTGGCGCCGATCAGCTTCACGCCCCGGTCATGCGCCTGGTAGTAGGGTTTGGCACCCTTGAAGCTGGGTAGGAAGGAGTGGTGGATGTTGATGGCGCGGCCGGTCAACTGCATGCATAAATCGTTGGACAGGATCTGCATGTAACGCGCCAGCACCACCAGTTCGGCTTCTTCTTCCTGGATGATTTCGAGCTGCCGCGCCTCGGCAGCCTCCTTGTTGGCGCGTGACACCGCGATGTGGTGAAACGGCACGTTGTAACTGGCGGCGAGCTGGTAGAAGTCACGGTGGTTGGAAATGATGGCGCGAATGTCCACCGGCAGCAGCCCGCTTTTCCAGCGAAACAGCAGGTCGTTGAGGCAATGCCCTTCCTTGCTGACCAGAATCACGGTGCGCATCGGCTGTGCCGTGGCGTGCAGGCTGCATCGCATCTGAAACGGTGTGGCAAAGGCGGCCAATTGGCACTGCAGGTCTTGCGCTGTCAGCTGTTCGCAGCGGAACTGCACCCGCATGAAGAAGAGGCCTGTGTCAGGGTCGTTGTATTGCGCGGCTTCTTCGATGTTGCCGCCCCGCTCAAGGAGAAATCCGGAGACAGCATGCACCAACCCCAGGCGGTCAGGGCAGGATAGGGTCAGTACATAGGTCGAAGTCATGGTGCGCGATTGTCGCACCAGACAGCAGGGAGTCTTTTAGTGCACTACCACCGGGTTTTGTGCCAGTTCGGCAAACTGTTCCAGCGTGTCTTCCACCTCTTCCTGGGATGGTGTCTTTACTTGCCAAGCCACGATATGCCGCTGGAACAACTCGGCCCACGATCCGTCCAGGTAGACCTCCTTGCCGGCCCGTTTGTCGACAATTTCAAAGCCATGGCGCGCCAATCTGGGCGTGGTGCTGGGCGCGAGTTCGCCGGGCGCATTGGCCAGCATGTGCGTCACCGAGTAGGTGTCGGAATCGTAGAGGGTGTGCATGGTGTGGATGATAGTACCTGCACTGCAACTGGGTGCGCCAACGCGCATTTCAAGGTTTCTCGGTCGACTTCCAGAGCAGGTCGAGGAAATCGCCATTGGCTTGGGTAAGGCGAATCCGCACCGGCAGGTAGTCCATTTCCGGGGCCAGCCAGACATCGCCCCGGGTATCAAACTCAGCCGTGGCCTCGCGCGTGAACCGCATGGCCTTGACCTTGCCGCCGGGCAAATCCAGCATCTCGTTGCCACCAACCACGAAGGCCCACTGCTCAGCATAACGGGCCCCTACCGCCTGAAAACTAAGCTTCATACCTTGGGGGAACCGGTCCGGATCGCCGCCCACCAGAGTAGCCAGTTGCATGAATGCGCTCACCTGGTCCTGCGCATCGGGTTGCAGCGGCACATCGGGGGTGTTGGCGCTAAATGTTACCTTGCCCTTGCTGCGCTCGAAATGCGCGGCCACTTCAGAGCGGTACTTGTCGCCAAAGCGAATCGGCGCCAGGCCTTGGGGTGTGAGTTCGCCCTTGCTGGTTTGCACTTTGGTGCCCAACAGGAAGACGCTGATCTCCAGTCGCGCCTCGTACTTATTGCCATCGTGCAGCCAGAGCAGCTCACCGTTGGCGGAATAGGGGAATCCCTTGATCTCGCCTTTGAGTCCGTATTTCAGGCGTGTGGGGCCGGGCACCAGGATGCGCCACGGTGGCGCTGCGGGCGCCGGCAACGCGCCTTGCGCAGCGCCTGGCGGGGTGGACGATTGGTTGGTGTTGGACGTGGATTCAGCGCTTTTTACGGCGTGCGCGGCACTGGCAAGCTGCAGGGTAGTGTCGGCAGGTTGACCCGTGTGTGCTATGGTTTCAGTAGCTTCCTGCGCTTGCTCTACGGGCTCTGGAGCCGATTCTGGTTCTGTTTCTGAGGTCTGCGACGGGCGCAGCGATACCGTTTTGGCAGGCGGCGCCTCCGATGGGTTTG
>CAJBVC010000852.1 GCA_903958915.1 uncultured beta proteobacterium | reverse complement strand
GCAGCAGGTCGAGCTGCTTGGCCTGTGAGTAGTTAAGAACCCACTGGTTCCAGCGGTTGTTCAAAGCCTCCCAGGCCTCGCGCAGGTTCAGCACCAGTGCCGGACTGACGGCGCCCAGCACCTGCGCCATGGCACCCTGCGGCACCACAAGCCGCTGCAGGCTCCCGGTGCGCCCGGGAGCAACCGACGAGGTGGGATCCACGCGCAGCCAACCACGGCCGGCAATCCAGACCTCGGCCCAGGCATGCGCGTCACTTTGACGCACAGTCCAGAAACCATCCATATTGTTGGGCTCACCGCCCTGATAACCGGTCACGATGCGTGCCGGGACTCCCATGGCGCGCATCAGCACCACAAAACTCGACGCAATGTGTTCGCAAAAACCTTCCTTGCGGTCAAACCAGAATTCATCGGCCGTGTGTGTGCCAAAAACACCGGGCTCCAACGTGTACGCATAGCCACCGGTGCGCAAGCGCTCCAGCACCATGGCAATCAGCGCGGCAGTTCCGTCGCGCGCGCGCGGGTCACGTCGTAGCTCGGCTGCCAGTTCCAGCGTGCGCGGGTTGAAGCCGGGTGGGAGGTCCAGATAGTCCTGCAATGCAGTCACGGTACGTTGCGGTCCGTAACTGAAGTCGGGAAAGCTTTCAGCCGAATAGCGGATCAGATCCGCCATCGGCCGATCGGCAGTCCATTGCAGGTCGGGCGCCATAGTGGCGGTGTAACCGTTGATGGAGGGTTTGTCCGGAGTGGCATCCAGCACCACGATCCAGGGGCGGTTGTTGGCCTCCAGCGTTACCTGGTACCGGTAAGCCGTGCCGCTGACTTGCAGTTGTGCTGCAGGCTGCAAGCGTGACGGGAAGCTGGAGCGCAACGGGCGCCACTCGCGTCCATCAAACGTAGAGAGAACCGGACCGCGGAAGTACAGCGTGTTGGCAGGTGGTGTGGCACCTTCAAATCGAATCCGCATGGCAACGCTGCTGTCCAGCGCAAGACTGGCCATGGTGCCGACCCGCATGCTGGCGCTTAGGCCGCTGCGTCCTGTCATGGCGTCCGAGGGCACTCCCCACAACGGTGCGATGCGCGGGACCAGCACAAACAGCACGGCCATGATGGGCGCACCCAGGAGTGCCATCCAGCCGGCCGTGCGCGCCGCCTGGGAAAGCGGTGGACGCCCCACTGGCATGTGGCTGTTGACCAGGGCGGTGAGCAAGCCCAGCAATCCCACCAGCATCGCAAAAGCGGTGAGCAGACTTTGCGAAAAGAAGAAGTTCGACAGCAGTGTGAAGAAACCCAGGAAGAAGACCACAAAAGCATCGCGTTGCGCGCGCAACTCCAGTGTCTTGAGTGCCAGCAGCACCACAATGAATGTGACCCCGGCATCGCGCCCGAGAATGGTCCGGTAGGTCGTCCAGGTTCCCACCGTGGCGAGTGCCAGCAGGAGCAGCAGCCACCAGCGCGAAGGCAGGCTGTGGCCACGCACTGCTATGGCGGCGCGCCATAACAGGATAGCGCCGGCCATGGAGCTACACCAGACGGGTAAGTTACTCACCTGCGGCGCGATCAGCCAGGCGATGACGGTCAGCAGGAACAGCGTGTCGCGGGCGTCACGCGGCAGATTCTTGAGGGTCGCCAGCATGGTCATGGGGTCAGGCCAGTGCCAGGGCTTGCAGGCAGTTGCGCTGATGCATTTCGCCGCTGCCGGGTCGAACCTCGACGCCACCCAGACGCAGACCGTACTGCAGCCCCAGCTTTTCCGCCAACAGCACCCAGGCGCACAGGCGAGACAACTGTTGCTCCAGACGCGACGCGTCCCCGGTTGCACCAGGCGCAGCGCCCAAGCCGGTGTGGGTCAGATCAAGCCACAGTTCCAAATGCTGCAACTGCTG
>CAJBVC010000851.1 GCA_903958915.1 uncultured beta proteobacterium | reverse complement strand
GCTGACACCGATCAGGAGCGCCAGTGGGCCCAGCAGGCCCGCAAGGCCATGGGCGAGTTGCGCACGCTCTATGCACAAAGCTATCTGCCCATGGCCCAGCGCGATGCGCCGCTCAGCGAGATCGGCGTGGTAGACGAGCAGATGGACAAGTTGATTGACAAATACGACGAGGTTCTCCACAAGGGTGCCGACAGCCTGCAAGGCGAGGCAAACGCTGCCGATGTTGCCTTCGATGCCGCCGCTACCACCGCACGCACCGTTAGCTCCGCCTCGGTGGTCATCGGCGCCCTTGTGCTGGTGGGACTGGCATTCCTGATATCGCGCAGCATCACCGGCCAGCTGGGCATGGAGCTGAGCGAAGCCATGACCGCTGCACGCCAGGTGGCCGATGGTGACTTGACCAACGCGCAGACCTCGGGGTCGCGTTCCGAGCACAGTCTGGCGGGGGCACTGAACTCGATGCTGGTGATGCTGGTCGCCACCGTATCGAGTGTGCGCCAAGGCGCCGAAGGCGTCTCCACCGCCAGTGCCGAAATCGCCTCGGGCAACCACGACCTCTCAGCCCGCACCGAATCACAAGCCAGCGCGCTGGAAGAAACCGCCGCCTCCATGGAGCAGCTCAGCGCCACCGTCAAACAAAACGCCGACAGCGCGCGCCAGGCCAATCAGTTGGCAGCGAGTGCCTCCACGGTCGCCATGCAGGGCGGTGCAGTGGTGGCCCAGGTGGTAGACACCATGAAGGGCATCAACGACGCCTCGCGCAAGATAGGCGACATCATCAGCGTCATCGACGGCATTGCCTTCCAGACCAATATCCTGGCGCTCAATGCTGCGGTGGAGGCGGCCCGCGCCGGTGAGCAGGGGCGGGGCTTTGCCGTGGTGGCCAGCGAGGTGCGCAGCCTGGCCGGGCGCTCGGCCGAGGCCGCCAAAGAGATCAAGTATTTGATCAATGCCAGCGTCGAGCGCGTCGAGCAGGGCACCGCCCTGGTGGATCAGGCCGGCAGCACCATGACCGAAGTGGTCAGCAGCATTCAACGCGTGACCGACATCATGGGCGAAATCAGCGCCGCCAGCAACGAGCAGGCCGCAGGCGTGGCCCAGGTGGGCGAAGCGGTCACGCAAATGGACCAGGTGACGCAGCAAAACGCCGCCTTGGTCGAACAGATGGCAGCCGCCGCCAGCAGCCTCAAATCCCAGGCGCAGGAGCTGGTGCAGGTAGTGGCGGTGTTCAAGCTCGGCGGCCATGACGCGCCGCAATCTTTGCGCGCCACTCCCGCCGTGCGTGCAAAGCCACGCGCCCCGGCAACCGCCCCACGGACACTGGCTGCACCGATGCGCCAGCTGGGGCACAAGAGCGCCGCCGCGCCCAAGGCTGCGGCCCCAGGTGGCGCTGACAACTGGGAAACCTTTTGAAGCATAGAAACAGGCTGCAGCCCTCGCAGACACTGCACAAGCAGCTACTCAAATGATAGCAATGTCCGCCCTTGGCCGCCGCCTGCTGCTTGAAGCGGCGTGCGCGTTTCTGGTCACTTTTCTTATCGCGGCTCAGTGGGTGGCAGATCTGGTTGAGGACCGTGTCACAGAGCAACACATTGTGGCGGTTAACACCGCCCGTGCTGGCGTAGCGCGTCTGCAGCTCAATATCAATCACGCCCTGTCAGCCACTTCGGCGCTGGCCGCGCTGGTACGACAAGGCCGTGGCCAAGTGGCTCAATTCGACGACGTGGGCTTGGAGATGCTCAAGCTCTACCCCGGCATAGGCGCAGTGCAACTGGCTCCGGGTGGTGTGGTGCGGCACGTGGTGCCATTGGTGGGCAATGAAAAGGCCCTGGGCCACGACCTGCTGGCCGACCCGCAGCGCACCAAAGAGGCATATCTGGCCCGCGACACCGGCAAGCTGACCCTGGCCGGACCTTTCAATCTGGTGCAGGGCGGGTTAGGCGCTGTGGGCCGTCTGCCGGTCTTTCTGCCAGATGCCGCTGGGAATGCAGTTTTTTGGGGGTTTACCAGTGTGCTGATTCGCTTCCCGGCCATGCTCGATACCGCCGACTTTGTCGACATTGAGCGCCAGGGCTACCACTGGGTGCTGTGGCGCACGCATCCTGATACCGGACAGCGCCAGGAGATAGCTGCATCCGGGTCGGCTCCCCTGCAGGCACCGGCCTCGCTCGACCTGTTGGTGCCCAACGGCGCGTGGACCTTCAGCATCGAACCAGTCGCAGGCTGGGGCGTTGGCGCATACCAACGCAACGCCATGGCCCTGAGCGTGCTCATCAGCCTGTTGGTCGCCTTGACCTATTTTCTGGCCCGGAGCTACCCGATTCGCTTGCGCGCCGAGGTGGCACAGCGTACGCGAGAAGAATCTGACGAAGCGTTGCGCATTGCCGCCACCGCCTTCGAGTCGCAGCAGGGCATGACGGTTACCAATGCGCAGCGCGTAATTCTGCGGGTCAACCAGGAATTTACAAAGGTGACCGGTTACACCGCCGAAGAGGCCATTGGGCAAAACCCGCGGATACTTTCCTCGGGCCGCCACGACAGCGCCTTCTACGCTGCCATGACGCAAAGCCTTGAAACCACGGGTGCCTGGGCTGGTGAAATCTGGAACCGGCGCAAGAATGGCGAAATTTACCCTCAGTGGATG
>CAJBVC010000850.1 GCA_903958915.1 uncultured beta proteobacterium | reverse complement strand
GGGCAACAGAAAGATTTTCACCGTTGAGGTTCCATAAAGCTGTCGCTCAATCGCCGGCATCCCAGCCGTATTGCTGACGCTGGTGGCGGAAAATCCTGGGCCGGCAGTGCAGCGTAACCGGATGGCCATGACTACCCGCTTACGGGTAGTCCAATGGTCGAGTGCCACTTCTTCAAACACCCCGTCGACTACACGCACATGAAAATGCACATGCCCGTTCAGGCTGGAGCCAAAGCGGTGGATGAAAGCGACTGCGCCGATGTGCAAGGCAACCCTGTCAGCATTGGCGGCACCCGGGCAGTGGGCCTGCAGACTTTGTGCGATCACCCGCAAGAAGATGCGCAGCACCATATTCAGTACAGCACCGTCGCGCTGCATGAAGTAACGCAGCCGTTTGGGCACCGACAGCACCCACTGGCGCACCGGCAGGCGGGGAAAGACGTGATCCGTCAGGTGCGCGGCCGTCTCCACCATGCGCCGCGTGTTGCACGAGGGGCACACGCCCCGGCCCTTGCAGGAATAGGCCACGAAGTAGTCGTGGCCGCAGTTATCACACCAGACTCTGGCAAAGCCGTGGGCAAAGATGCCGCATTCGAGGTACTTGCGGAAAGCTTGGCGGACATAAGACTTGGGGGTGTGGTGGTCGCCCTGCCCGTCGAACTGACCGGCACTGGCCAGCTCATGCCAAGTCTCGAAGTGTTCTGCTATGGTTTGGTAGAGCAGAGTCCGCTCGGGGTGACGCGGGTTGTAGAGCTTTGGCTTTGCACCCGCTGGCCCACCCGCGTGAGAATGCGCTTGCGTTGGGCGTGCGGTGGCGGGCATGGGGCAGTGCCAGCGTGGGCTGGGTGCCCGATGATACTGGGGTATATCCAGTATTGCGCACTTCTCTTCTGTCAACGGGAAGCCAAATCACTCCTGAATTAATAGCTGGTTGCGCATATTCCACGAGGGCTGCAGGCCAGATTACCCTACAACAACATCGGCAACGCTAACTGCACCACTTGGTCAGCTGCCGAAGCTGTGCAGCACCCACCCCGCTACTTCAAACTGTTCGACAGAAACGCCTGCAGTCGCTCACTGTGCGGGCGCAGCAGCACCTCGTTTGACGCGCCCTGCTCTTCGATCTGGCCCTTGTGCAGGAACACCACGCGGTTGCTCACCTCGCGCGCAAAGCCCATCTCGTGGGTCACCACAATCATGGTGCGCCCCTCTTCGGCAACCGTGCGCATGACGCGCAGCACCTCGCCCACCAGCTCGGGGTCCAGCGCCGAGGTGAGTGAGAACATTTGCTGCTTTGCCAGCAATGACTGGTGGCAGGTGAACGGCTGGACGGCCGGCGTGGAAGTGGGTGTGCGCTATCGCGTCTACAAGTCCATCTTCCTGGAACTCACGCAGAAGTTTGCCTACGGTGCCCTACGCAAAGTGCCGGTGTACCAGGGCTCGGCTGACCAGACGCTTTGGATGAGCGAACAGGTGCTGTCGGCAGGATTCCTGTTTTAG
>CAJBVC010000849.1 GCA_903958915.1 uncultured beta proteobacterium | reverse complement strand
GGGTGATGGTGCGGGTGCGTTTGCTTTCTACAGCAGCCTGTTTGGTTGGACCAAGGCCGACGCCATGGACATGGGGCCTCTGGGGGTGTACCAGATGTTTGCCATCGACGGCGTACCTGTCGGCGGCATGATGACCAAGATGCCGGAAGCACCGCAGCCGTTCTGGCTGTACTACATCAATGTCCCTCTGCTGGATACCGCCATCACCAAGGTAACAGAGGGCGGCGGCAAGGTGGTCATGGGCCCCCAGGAAGTACCCGGTGGCAGCTGGATTGTGAACTGCACCGACCCGCAGGGCGCAGTATTCGCCATGGTGGCACCACAGCGCTAATGGCTGGCAACAGCAGGTCGGGCAGTTTCAAACCGATCCATTTGCTCCTCGAGAGCAAAATCCAGAAAACAGATGCTCCGGATCAGAAACACAACGACTGATGCTGACGTTCCCCAGCGCCCGGAATCAGGCAAGTACAACTGACGGCCCAGCGCCACAGGCAGCAAGACAAGCAGTGTCAGCGCAACATAGCGCTTGGCAACATCCCATTGCGCTGACTCCGTCCCGCGTTCCACCACCATGTCGAGAGCCGGCTCAAGGTCAGAACGCAGTTTCACGTCACTTCCTTGCCAATTGGTGCAGCGCGGGCGGCCGCTTGCTCGTGGTGCTCGGAACTGATACCCGTGTTTCAGTTTCCCTGCGCTGTTGACGGTTGTTATCCATAGGAAAAAAATAGCAGCTCATCAGACAAAAAAGTGAGAAGCAACATGGTCCCTATGCTGTTGGATATCCTGCCCTACTGGGCGTTGACATCAGTGCTCGCGGGGCTGGTGATAGGGCCTTGCATGAGGTCCACGGATGGCAGTGACTGCATCGATGCTTGACTGATACTCTTTGCAAACAACGATCCTCCAGCGCATCGACACTTCGCCGCCTGCTTGGCAAGTTTTAGCGCCTGCGCGCTGGCCTGCCACAGGAGCTTTGCTACCGGCAACCCACCACAAAACTGTCAAATCGCTTGAGAAAACCCGGGTCAGACAGCAGGAATTTTTTGCCGAAGTAGGCATGCAAGGGACTGTCCTGTGCCACCACGGTCCGAAACGCTTTCGGGTCTATGCCATGCTCGTTCATGGCCGCGGCAATTGCCAGGTCGCCGCCCAGAATGGCGTCGGCCCGCCCGAGCTTGAATGCCAGCAGCAGTAACTCGTCGGTTTGCGGCTTGAGCACCACGTTGTAGTTTTCCGACTCTAGCATCTTGAGGCGGTTGGAGCCGAAGTGCGCGCCGACCCGGGCCCCAGCCTTGAACTCCGGAGCGAGTGGGTCGAGCTTGCTGTTGGCAGGCAGGTACCAGATCCACTTCTGGTCGGCAATCACTTTGCTCGGCTCGAACCAGTCGAGACGCTCTTTCTTGATGGTGGCGGGGAAAAAGCCCTGTACTTCGCCACGCTGCGCCAGCATCTGTGCCCGCTCCCAAGGGAAGACCTCGATGCTGAAGGGCTGGCCCATTTTGTTGAGGACGCAACCAACCACACGGACGGCGACGCCGTCAAAACTCTTGTCCGGCATGTAAGTGCCATAGGGCGCCTGGTCGTGCGTGGCTAAGCGAATGGGTTCCAGTGCAGTTGCACAGGCAGCAGCAAGAGAGAGCGCAGTGGCGACGATTTTCAGAGGGACATGCATAGCGCAAACCGTGGGAGATAGAACAGAACACACCATTGTGGTGCGTTACTGCACCAAGTGCAATGGCATTACTCCTTCCTAGCGCTTTCCGACTTTTTCTTATAGGTCTCGAAGTTGTCTTTGTTGCTGGCCAGGCACTGGTCGCGCTCCGCCTTATCGTTCAGTTTCTGGCATTCATTGCGCTGCCAGGCCTGCCCCGAGTCATAGAGTTGCTGGCTGGAACAGGCTCCCAACAACATCGACACACAG
>CAJBVC010000848.1 GCA_903958915.1 uncultured beta proteobacterium | reverse complement strand
TCGTCGTGTGCGTAGCGGTAGGCTTTGCCGAAGTCGAGTTGCTTCATCAATGGCGTGGGCGCATTGCGCAAATGCACCGGCACGGGGCGAGATCCATCCGCCTGTACCAGGGCCTTGGCCTTGTTGAATGCGGTGTAAACCGCATTGGACTTCGGCGCTACTGCCAAGTACACCACGCACTGCGCCAGCGCGAGGTCTCCTTCCGGGCTTCCAAGGCGCTCAAATACTTCCGCGGCGTCCAGCGCCATGCGCAAGGCACGCGGGTCAGCCAACCCGATGTCTTCACTGGCCATGCGCATCAGGCGGCGCGACAGATAGCGAGGATCGGCGCCGCCATCGAGCATGCGCACCAGCCAGTAAAGGGCAGCGTCCGGGTCCGAACCACGCACCGACTTGTGCAACGCGCTGATGGTGTCAAAGAATTGATCACCGCCCTTGTCATAGCGGCGCATGCGCTCGCCAAGTACTTTCAGTAGCCAGGGATCTGCAATCTTCTGAACACCCTCCTGGTGCGCCGCCACCCCCAGTGTTTCCAGCGTATTGAGCAGTCGACGGGCATCGCCATCGGCATAAGCCACCAGACGCTCCACTGCTACAGGTTCGATAGCTGGTAGTGCATGTTCAGCAAGCGCCAGGGCCACTATTTGCTCCAAATCCTTGGCATCCAGCGGTTGCAGCACATACACCGCCATGCGCGACAACAGAGCCGAGTTGAGCTCAAAGGAAGGATTCTCGGTGGTCGCACCAATGAAGGTGAACAAACCGCTCTCGACATGCGGCAGAAATGCGTCTTGCTGGCTCTTGTTGAAACGGTGCACTTCGTCTACGAACACGATGGTGTGCCGGCGATCCAGTCCTGCACGTGCCGACAACGCGCGCTCTACCGCCTCCCGAATGTCCTTGACACCTCCCAAAACGGCACTAATGGTGATGAACTCGGCCTCAAAAGCGTCAGCCATCAAGCGGGCAATGGTGGTCTTGCCCACGCCTGGGGGACCCCAGAGAATGCAACTGTGGGGTTGACCGGACTCGAACGCCAGTCGTAGTGCCATGCCTTCCCCCAGCAGGTGGCGTTGCCCGATCACCTGCCCCAAAGTACGTGGACGCAGTCGCTCTGCCAGAGGTTGGTATGCGCGTTGAAGCTGTGGATCCACGAAAAAAACGGCCGGTGAGACAGGAAACCGCAGTGTACGGCAGGCCAGTCTGTGTATATTTGCCAAACCACACCGGTGAAAGTCAGCATGCTTATTTCACTCATCAACCGCTCCAAGGAAGTCGCGGATGCCCGTGCACAGGAAGTTGCCAGGGCGATCAACCGGCAGATCAAGGACGATTTTGAACCGTACTGGAGCTTTGGCGGCACCCTACGGTTGGAGGGTCCGATTGGACAGCGGCTTCGCGTCCATGACCAGTCCGACATGCGTGGCGACGCAGTGATGTACCTGGTCGATGGCACCAATACGCGCGAAGCTGTGGGATGGCACGATGCCAATTATCGGGACATCCCCTATGGCATAGTTTTTCTGGGATTGTGCGAAAAATTGCAAGAAGATTGGTCCGTCACGCTATCCCATGAAACACTGGAGTTGATTGGCGACCCGCTGTGCAATCTGCTGGTCGAGGGCAACCACCCGTTTGACCGGCGCAGACGGGTGCTGCATCTTTTCGAGATGTGCGATGCGGTGCAGGCCGAAAGCTACACCATCGATGGCGTACCAGTTTCCAACTTTGTGTTGCCGAGTTATTTCAGCCTGGGCGAGCAACCAGGGCGTCGCAATGACTTTCTTGGAACCGTGCATCGGGGCAAAACACTGCAGTCATTTGGCATGAACCCAGGCGCCTACCTGAATATCTTTGATCCAAAGACCAGGAAATGGTCACAACCCGAGTTCGAAGGCGACGCCCAGGCACTTCAACGCAAAAAGTACAAAGCGCAGGTGAAAGCCGGGCGAGGCTACCGGCGCATCCATCCTTTGCCACGCCTCGGGTAAGGTATGTCCACCGAGCGCGAGCAATTGGAGTTGGCCATCGCTGCGCTGCAAGCGCAGCGTGCTTTGCTAGGCAATGCACTGGTGGACGCTGCGCTGGGTCCTATGCGGGCACGACTGGCCAGCCTTACCGCGGAACAAGAGCTTCGCTATGTCACGATTCTCTTTCTCGACATCGTTGGCTCCACGAATCTGAGCCAGTTGTTGGACCCGGAAGATGTTCATCTGGCTATGGATAGCGCAATGCAACGGTATGCCTCCATCATCACCCAGCATGGAGGCAAGGTACTGAAGTTCGCCGGCGACAGTGTGCTGGCCATCTTCGGCGCTGAAGTAGCCAGTGAAGACGATGCAGAGCGGGGAGTCTTCGCTGGCTTGGCACTGCTGGAGGAGGGTCGACGCCATCAGGAGTGGATTGAGCAACACTTCCACCACACCGGCTTCAACATCCGGGTGGGTCTGCATACCGGCAATGTATTGCTTGGTGGCGGTGTGGACGCAGAGAACAACATCCGCGGATTACCGGTCAATGTGGCTGCGCGCATGGAGCAGTCGGCACCGGTGGGTGGTCTGCGCATCAGCCATGACACCTATCGCCACGTGCGCGGTGTTTTTGATGTGGAACCCCAGGCGCCCATTGCGGTCAAGGGGGTGACCCAGGCCATGCTGACTTACCTGGTGCTGCGCAGCAAACCACGCGCGTTTCGCGCTCCTTCCAGAGGCATCGACGGTATCGATACACACATGGTGGCGCGGGATACGGAGTTGCAGATTTTGCAAAAAGCATTTCTTGCGACTTTCACGGATCCAAAGTATGCGCAAGTGCACGTGGTAGCGGACGCTGGCGTGGGAAAAAGCCGTTTGCTCTACGAGTTTGAGAATTGGGCAGAGTCCCGCGCAGAGGCTTTCTACTTTCTGCAGGCGCGCGCACATGCAAATACCCAGAATCAACCTTACGGATTGCTACGCGATACTTTGGCATGGCGCTTTCATATTTCCGACAACGACAGCCTGCCAACAGTAAAAGAGAAGTTCGGACAAACCGTAATCCCAGTCCTCGCGGCAAATGGCCCGATGGAACTTGCAACGGCCCACGCCCATCTGTTGGGGCACTTGCTGGGAATTGACTACTCCGAAAGCAAACATGTGCGCGGCATAGTGAACGATGGCAAGCAAATTCGAGCCCGTGGGTACCACGCCGCCGCGCTGTTCTTACGCGAGGTGACGCGTCAACAATGCATGCCCGTGCTGCTAGTCCTTGACGACCTGCATTGGGCTGATCGGGAGACCCTCGATTTTCTGATCTATTGTGCTCAAGTGAATCACGACGTGCCCATGCTCACTGTCACGTTGACGCGTCCAACCATGCAAGAGCCTTTCACAAACTGGGCTGGCCTTACGGGCGCGCAACCAGTGGAGTTGCAGCCGCTCAACAAGCACAATAGCCGCCTGCTCGTCCAGGAGTTGCTGAAGAAGTTACCTCAGGTCCCAGCGGTTTTACTCGAGATGTTGATCAGCAGCGCTGACGGCAATCCTTTCTATATGGAAGAACTCGTCAAGATGCTGATCGACGAGGGCGCCATCCTCACCGAACCAGAGGCTTGGCGCGTGCTGCCTGACAAACTGCTGGCCACCCACGTCCCACCCACTCTTACCGGTATTCTCCAGGCCCGTATCGACCGTCTGCATGTGTCACAGCGACGCGGGCTACAACATGCCAGCGTCATTGGCTCGGTGTTTTGGGACAAGGCACTGTTGTGGCTGTCGCCCGACTCCGAAAATTGCCTGGGTGACTTGGTGCAGAACGGTCTGGTCGTACCGCTGGCAGATACTTCGTTGGACGATACCCGGACCTATGCTTTTGCTCACCAGCTTTTGCACCAGCAAGCGTATGACACCCTGCTCAAGCGCGCGAAGATGGACCTGCATGGCCGGGTTGCGCAGTGGTTGACTGCCCAAACCGGTGTACGGGCCAAAGACTATCTGGCCATCGCGGCACGGCACTTCCAAATAGCTGGTGACTACGCGAGTGCCTGTGACTATTACGCCAAAGCAGCGGAACACGCCGTCACCCGCCACGCACATGAGGGCGTGTTCCGCTTCGTGTCGCGGGGCCTGGAGGCTCTGCAGTTGCTAACGACCGCTGAAGTGCCATCCAGCAGAGTTCAAACCTTGTCGTTGCATTGGAGATTGCTGGATGTGCGTGAGCGCGCCTTGGACCTTGAAGGCAAGCGCGATGCTCAGTGGACCGACATTGAGACACTCGGCGAACTGGCCGGCGCATTGGACAACGATCAAAAACGGTGTCACGTTGCGACGCGCCTCTGCAATTTCTTTATGCGTACTGGTAATTTTGTTGCGATGCGCGATGCAGCGAGAGATTCTGTTGAGCTGGCGCAAAAGTGCGGCGCGGTGGCGCTGGGACTGCGCGGTCAGCAACGGTTGTCTGTCGCCCTGACTTATCTGGGGGACGCAACCGCAGGATTCGATCTGGCGCGGGACGGCCTGGAACGATCCCGCAACTGCGGAGATCGATCGCTGGAAGCCTTATTTCTCAACGCGTTATCGGTCATCGCGGACAGTCAGTCTGATCGGGTTGCGTCACTGGAGTGGGACGAACAGGACTTGCTGATTAACCGCGAGTTAGGCAACCAGCGCAACGAAGCGATCGCGATGACCAACCTGGGCAGTGGTTGGCTGGCTTTGGGTGCGCACAGTGCGGCACGACTGTATCTGGAAGGCAGTTTACAGCTCGCCTGTGCCGTGGGAGACCGGGGCACCGAGCCCAACACCTTGAATGCACTGTCCAAACTGGCCCTGCGCACCGGTGATGCGCATGAAGCACGCGCGCTGGCCCAAACTGCGTTGGACCTTGCACATGATGTCAAAAACCCAGATGTCGCGACCATTGCGCTATGGAGCCTTGGCCGGGCACACCTCGCGCTGGGGCAACTGACCAGTGCCAAGACGGCGTTTGAGCGCGCCTGTGCAACCGCGGACCAATCGGCTGGTGCCGTTGCTCTTGACGCACTCGCGGGACTTGCCTATGTCGCATTGCATCTCCGGGACATTCCAGCTGCGGTGCAAATCGTGAATGACTTGCTGTTGCGCAGCAATGGCGGAGAAACGCTCGATGGTGCTGAATCGGCTTGTTTGATACGACTGGTCTGCTGGCAGGTGCTGGAACACGCCAATGATGTGCGTGCACTCCCAGTGCTTGAATCCAGCTATCGCAAGGTGATGGAGGCTGCACGCTCCATCAGCGATGACACCATCCGAAGCCAATTCCTGCAGGAAATCCCAGAGCATATCGACACAGTCGCCCAATGGACAAAGGCACGACAGCTCGGATCCTAGCCTGCCACGAAAGCTCCCTGGCGACCGTAAACGTCTTCGATGCGAACGATATCGTCCTCACCCAAATAGGACCCCGACTGCACCTCAATGATCTCCAGTGGAACTTTGCCCGGATTGGCCAACCGATGCACTTGTCCCAATGGTATGTAAGTACTCTGGTTTTCCGTGAGCAGCGTCACTCTGTCTCCGTTGGTGACCTCTGCAGTACCGCTCACCACAATCCAATGCTCTGCCCGATGGTGGTGCTTTTGCAAACTGAGGGTGGCTCCAGGGTTGACGACAATGCGTTTGACCTGGAACCTTGACCCCGAATCGACACTGTCGTAGGCCCCCCACGGTCTCGCAACGCGGCGGTGGTGTTGAGCTTGTGGAACGCCGAGTGCCTCCAACTGGGACACAACAGCCTTGACCTGTTCGGCCTGTCCTGCGTCAGCGACAAGAAGGGCATCCGCGGTATCGATAATCAAAAGGTCTTTGGTTCCCAGCGCAACTACCGGTCGATGTGGTGCATGAATGTAGGTCCGCTGAGCATTGCAAACGTGGCCCTGTCCATGAACGCGATTGCCATCATTGTCGGCGGCGCTCAGATCCGCCACCGCATTCCAGCTTCCCACGTCGCTCCACGCCGCAGCAAAAGGCAGTACCACCACGTTGCTGGCTTTTTCCATGACTGCGTAGTCAATGCTTTCCGAGCGGCAACTGCTGAATGCCGACGCCGCCAGGCGACGAAAACTGCCATCCGTTGATTGTTCGGTCACAGCCTGC
>CAJBVC010000847.1 GCA_903958915.1 uncultured beta proteobacterium | reverse complement strand
GTTCTTGGGCTTCTTGTCCTCTACCTTTGACATGGGGAATGTAGCCATGCTCATCAATGACTTTCAGAGCCGGTGCCCCTGTATATCCAGCGTCAGCACACAAGTGCTTGTGCCGCCTGATGGGCGGACTGGGTCGCTCAATCATGATGGCATCAAGAACTGCCGTCAGTTGCGAAACATCATGCCGATTGGCCCCGGTCACGACGAGCGACAACGGGACGCCACGCCCGTCCACCAGCAAATGGCGCTTGCTCCCATTTTTTCCCCCGATCCGTGGGGTTCGGTCCAACGCTTTGTAACGCCATGGGCGCTTTCATCATCGCCCCATCAATGCTTTGCCATCGCCAAGCGATGCCTTCAAACTCGTCGTACTCGGCAAGTCCCAATTTCCACAAGGCCTCAAAAGCCCCAGCTTTCTCCCATTCCAGAAAGCGGGCATGGATTGCGCTGGCACTGCCGTAGCGCTCTGCGGGGAGTGCCTTCCATTGGCAGCCGGTACGTAAAACAAACACGATGCCTTCAAATACCAGCCGGGGATCTTTGGGTTTACGTCCGCCGCCGCTCTTTCGGGTGTAAGTTTGATCTGCAATGCGCTGGCGCACCGGGATCAGTGGTTCAACACGACTCCAGAATTCATCGGTGACTTCCCATGCTTTTGTCTTTGCCATCTTCACTCCACGCGCGGGTATCGCGCATGGAAAGCATTATCACTTATTTACGGATAAGTTCTAAGCAAGATGCAATGGCCGAGAGCCTGCGCGTGCAAGCGATTGAACTGAGTGAACAAAATGACGAACTCAAGCGGACCTTGGGCAAGAACCAGGCAATCATCAACGCAATCCCCGACTTGATATTCACCAACCGAAGTGACGGCACATTCTTGGACGTTGAGGCTTCGAATCCAGACCTATTGCTGGTACCGCCGGAGCTATTTCTCACACGAACGGTGCTAGACGTGATGCCACCACCCACTGGCAACCTGTTCCAAGAAGCTATCACCCAGGCGCTGCGGTCAAAAGTCGTTCAGGTAGTCACCTACTCTCTTCCAATCGGGGACGCGGAGCATCAGTTTGAAGCGAGATTCGCGGCAGCAACACAAGACACGGTTATCTCCATTGTTCGCGATGTTACTGAGCGCCACAACATGGAAGAGAAACTTGAACAACTTGCCTTTTATGACCCCCTTACAGGGCTGGCCAATCGGCGACTGGTGCTCGACCGGTTAAAGCAAGCCGTCAATGCCAGTGTTCGCACTGGGATGTATGGTGCCGTAATATTCCTCGACCTGGACAACTTCAAGCCGCTCAACGACTTACACGGCCACGAGGCCGGCGACTTGCTATTGGTTGAAGTGGCCAACAGACTAAGGAATTGTGTAAGGGACCTCGATACGGTAGGACGATTTGGCGGTGATGAATTTGTCGTAATGCTTAACGAAATTGACACAGACAGGGACAAAGCCCGAGCACATGCTGGAGTCGTCGCTGAAAAAATCAGAGCGTCCCTCTGCGAGCCCTACCGGCTGTTGGCGCATCCAGCGGGAGCCACACACCTTGTAGTTGAGCATCGCTGCACCGCCAGCGTTGGCTTGTCTGTGTTTGGCAACAATGAATTGAGCCAGCCAGAGGTGATTCGTCATGCAGATATCGCGATGTACCGCTCCAAAGAACAAGGTCGAAATATGGTGACCATTTCCGAATAGAACATCCGAGGCAGTTTAGGAACATGGGCAAGGTTCGCGTGTGCGATTTTCATCCATGAGAAGTTGGCGGTGGTTTTCTGTGAACGGCCGGTTCAAGGAAATCTGATTGAGCATTTGTACTACCGCTATCAGCCACTACCGCCGTAGCGTGTCAACGAGGCTCGCTGCTTTCACCCCATCAAAGGGAACTACTTGACGTTCGCAATTGGGTTTACGGGCATGATGTGGGCGACCGAATGCTAGTTGAAGTCGCCCACCGATTGCAAGGGATTGTCCGTGATTCCGACACCATCGCCCGTATCGGTGGAGACGAGTTCATTGTGCTGATTTCTGGGCTTGGAAACGATTCCGCGCCAGGCTGCGCAGTATGTGGAGTCCGTGGTCCAAAAGGTTCAAGATACCCTAAGTACGGTACACGTGTTCGACAGTATCCATCATCACGGTTCGGCCAGCGTTAGCGCGAAGCTGTTTTTCGGTGGTGACCTTGATCCCGATAAGATGCTCAAGGAAGCTGATGCCGCAATGTATGAGATCAAGAAGCGCTCAGTGAGTTGACGCTGCTCGTGAGGACAGGGACGCCAAAGAAGTCGTGTGCCGAACTTCGGAGCTCGATACGAGTTTCGCGAACAGATTCCTGCCGCTTGTGTGTTGGACCGCCAGAAGCCTGCCATTCGCCAATACCGGCTTCCGCTGCACTGCCGGTCTACGTTCCACTCCATACCCGACATCCAACTTTGAATGCCTGCTTCAGGGAGTTTTGTCTGGCGGCACAGGGCTGGGAGCGGCTGTAGCAGTTTCGAATTCGACTGCTCAAAAGCCGACTTCGG
>CAJBVC010000846.1 GCA_903958915.1 uncultured beta proteobacterium | reverse complement strand
TTCCACATTGTTCCGCCTGCCTGCTGTTCCGAAGAGCCACGGCAAGGGCTTTACGCTGGCACAGAAGATGGTGGGCCGTGCCTGTGGTTTGCCAGAAGGGCAGGGCGTATTGCCCGGTACCTACTGCGAGCCCAAGATGACGTCGGTCGGCTCGCAAGACACCACCGGCCCGATGACGCGCGACGAGCTGAAAGACTTGGCCTGTCTGGGCTTCAGCGCGGACTTGGTGATGCAATCCTTCTGCCATACGGCCGCTTATCCCAAGCCAGTGGACGTGAAGATGCACCACGAGTTGCCCGACTTCATCAGCACCCGCGGCGGTGTGGCCCTGCGCCCGGGCGACGGCGTGATTCACAGCTGGCTCAACCGCATGCTGCTGCCCGACACCGTCGGCACCGGTGGCGACAGCCACACCCGTTTCCCTATCGGCATCAGTTTCCCCGCTGGTTCCGGCCTCGTGGCGTTTGCTGCTGCCACTGGCGTGATGCCGCTGGACATGCCCGAATCCGTGCTGGTGCGCTTCAAGGGCAAAATGCAAAACGGCATCACCCTGCGTGATCTGGTGAATGCGATTCCCCTCTACGCCATCAAGGCCGGTCTGCTGACCGTCGAGAAGAAGGGCAAGAAGAACATCTTCTCTGGCCGCATTCTGGAGATCGAGGGGCTGCCTGATCTGAAAGTGGAGCAGGCGTTTGAGTTGTCTGACGCTTCCGCGGAACGTTCTGCTGCTGGTTGCACCGTGCACCTGAACAAGGAGCCCATTCAAGAATACGTTACCAGCAACATCACCATGATGAAGTGGATGATTGCCAACGGATACGCCGACGCCCGTACCCTGGCGCGCCGTATCGCAGCCCAGGAAGCCTGGCTGAAAGATCCCCAATTGCTCAAGGGCGACGCCGATGCCGAATACGCCGCAGTGATTGAGATCGACCTGGCCGACATCCATGAGCCTATCCTGGCCTGCCCCAACGACCCGGACGATGTGAAGACATTGGCCGAAGTCGCTGGTACCAAGATCGACGAAGTGTTCATTGGCTCCTGCATGACCAATATCGGTCACTTCCGTGCTGCTTCCAAGTTGATGGAAGGCAAGCGTGATATTCCGGTCAAATTGTGGATTGCGCCTCCCACCAAGATGGATGCCAAGCAGTTGAGCGACGAAGGCCACTATGGCGTGCTGGGTGGTGCCGGTGCCCGCATGGAAATGCCGGGCTGCAGCTTGTGCATGGGCAACCAGGCGCAGGTGAAGCAGGGTGCGACCGTGTTTTCCACGTCGACGCGCAACTTCCCCAATCGCTTGGGCAAGGACAGCAATGTGTACTTGGGTTCCGCCGAATTGGCCGCCATTTGCTCCAAGCTAGGCCGTATTCCCACCAAGGAAGAATACCTGGCCGACATGGGCGTACTGACGGCTGCCAGCGACAAGGTGTACCAGTACCTGAACTTCGACAAGATCAGTGACTACACCGATGCGGCCGCTAAGGTGAAGGATGGTGTGGCCGCGTAAGTCTCTCTGATTTCCCGATTCAAGCCTCGCAGTTCACCCTGCGGGGCTTTTTTGTATTTGTGATTGCGTTCGCACGCATCGGGTCCGGAGTGGGCATTCTGCTTCGTGTCCCCCACCCGCTGCGCGGGCTCCTCCTTTACCTGCGCAGAACGCCCATTCCGGACCCCAAGCTGGACGGGTTGGCATGAGGCTGCTCCCAAGACCTTGTTGTTCCGACTGCTCAGGAGCGAGAACCAAGGTCTCATTGGTGCGGTTTACTTTATTTACAGAAGCGCGTGACTCGGGTCGTTTTGCTACCAGTGCGCGCGGTTAAACTGAGCGCAGTCGCAATTCGGTCATATTGCCGACACATTTGGTTGATAGGAGTGGTTCATGCTGTTTGGGAAGCTGTTGCCTAGGGAAGGCAATTTTTTCGAAATGTTCAACCAGCATGCGGACCGCATCGTGGAAGCGG
>CAJBVC010000845.1 GCA_903958915.1 uncultured beta proteobacterium | reverse complement strand
CCCCTCACTCCCCCAGCCCTCTCTCGCCCCCGCCGGGGCGAAAGAGGGAGCTTGAACAGCCACATTTGACCGCGCGATTGAAGTGAGGGCCTTACCGGCCAGCGAGTCGGGGAAACTTTCGCCTGAGTACAACGTGTCGGCCGGGGATGGGGATGCGCCGGGGGCCGATTTGCGCTCGCGCCATGAGGCACCTGGCGTATCCCCGTTCCCGGCAGCGCGCACCAAATATGCAGCCCTGGGCTCAGCCACCTCATGCACCACGCCCATCTGCGCCGCGTAGTCTCGCAGCGCCTTGCCGGTGTGTGATGTGGAATGCAGCATCACCTCTTCCGGAGTTCCGAAAGCCACCACTTCACCACCCGCATCACCGCCCTCTGGCCCCAAATCGATCAGCCAGTCAGACGCGCGAACGACGTCCAGGTTGTGTTCAATCACTAGCAGCGAATGCCCCGCGTCCATCAGTTTCCGCAAGGCGCGCATCAGTTTGGCAATGTCATCGAAGTGCAGGCCAGTGGTGGGCTCATCCAGCATAAACAGGATGCCACGCCGCGCCATTGCCTGGCGGCTGGCAGAACTGCTCTTGGCCGCATCAGCGAGGAAACCTGCAAGCTTTAGCCGCTGCGCCTCGCCTCCGGAGAGGGTGGGTACCGGCTGCCCTAGCTTCACGTACTCCAACCCTACATCGACGATAGGTTGCAGGGCGCGGACCACGTCCCTGTCATTGGAGAATAGTTGCACGGCTTCGCTGACGGTCAATCCCAAGACATCGGCAACATTGAATAAGCGGGTGCCACGCTCAATGGTGACTTCCAGAATCTCCGGTCGATAGCGCTTGCCGTCACAGTCCTGGCAGCGCAGGTACACGTCGCTAAGGAACTGCATTTCGATGTGCTCGAACCCTGAGCCGCCGCATGTGGGGCAACGC
Source organism: uncultured beta proteobacterium (assembly GCA_903958915.1). GTDB lineage: Bacteria > Pseudomonadota > Gammaproteobacteria > Burkholderiales > Burkholderiaceae_C > Allorhodoferax. The sequence goes on along the minus strand of CAJBVC010000845.1, from coordinate 12,912 downwards.
CCGTCGCCGCCATTGAAACTGAACTTGCTGGCGGTGTAGCTGCGCTCGCGGGACAACGGCGCCGTGGCAAACAATTCACGCAGGGCGTCCCAGGCTCCTACATAACTCACCGGGTTGGAACGCGCCGTTTTGCCAATCGGCGACTGGTCCACAAACACCACTTCGCTGAGCAACTCTGCCCCCAGCAGGCGTGCATGCGCACCCGGCGTTTCGGTGGCCTTGCCAAAGTGGCGCAATAGCGCGGGGGCCAGCACGTCCTGCACCAAAGTAGATTTCCCCGAACCGCTGACACCGGTGATGCAGACCAACCTCTGCAGGGGAATCTCTATCGAGATGTTCTTCAGGTTGTGCTCGGTCACCCCTTCCAGCACCAGACGCGGTGTGTTGGCTGCCACCAGGCGCTTGAAACCCATCCCAACCTGTTTGCGGCCTCCCAGGTAAGCGCCGGTAAGGGTGTCGGCGTTGCGCAAGTCTTCGGTGGTGCCGTCAAACACGATGTTGCCACCGCGCTCACCCGGCCCCGGCCCCATGTCGATCATGCGATCGGCCGCCAGCATCACCGCCGGGTCATGCTCCACCACCACCAGGGTATTGCCGGCGTCGCGCAGTCGCTGCATGGCGCTGACAATGCGCTGCATGTCGCGCGGATGCAGGCCGATGCTCGGTTCGTCCAGCACAAACAGCGTGTTGACGAGGGAGGTTCCCAGTGCGGTGGTCAGGTTGATGCGCTGCACCTCGCCGCCACTGAGCGTTCTGCTCTGGCGGTCCAGGGTCAGGTAGCCAATGCCGACGTCGCAGAGGTATTTCAATCGGGTGCAGACTTCTTCGAACAGGAGTTTCAGGGTTTTTGCTTCTGCCTCCGAAGTGGCTTGGACACTGGGTGTGGCGGGCTCCTCATGGTGCGAGCACAAATCGTCACCCGCCACACCTAGTGCCCCAGCCTCGCAGCTCGGAGCATTGCACTCCGGAGTAGACATGGCATCGAAATCAGCGGTGTTGGCCGGGGACGACGCGGGATTGGCAGTTGGGGGGGCAGCCGATTTGTGCTCGCACCATGAGGCCGCACCCTCAACTGCCAATCCCGCCTCCCGCCCACCGAAAACTTCTAAGCTACCCTGCAATGAATCAAAAAAATTACGCAACCGGTCCAGTGGCATCAACATCATGTCATGTAAACACAGCCCCGGCAGCGCCTCCAATTGCTCACGCGTCCAGGAAACACCCTTTGGCATAAAGCGCTTGAGCGTGGTGCCCCCACGCTCGGCACTTTCGTGTCCTCGCTGCCCCCCATGGGGGCTGTCGCCACTTGGGGCGGCCCGGCGCGGCGACGGCGCCAACACCGCATCCGCCTGCGCCTTGCTGTCAATGCGCCACAGCAGGCTCTCAGTCTTCAGTCGGGCTCCGCCACAGGTACCGCAGGGCGTGTAGCTGCGGTATTTGGACAGCAGCACCCGGATGTGCATCTTGTAGGCCTTGCTCTCCAGGTACTCAAAGAAACGATCCACGCCGAACCAGTGCTGGTTCCACTTTCCGTTCCAGTGCGGTGAGCCCTTGTAGACCCAGTGCTGCTGCTCGGGCGTTAGCTTGTACCAGGGCGTGTCACGCGGAATGCCGGCGGCCTCGGCGTGGCGCATCAGGTCGTCCTGGCACTCTTGCCACGCCGGTGTCTGCATCGGTTTGATGGCACCGGCGCGCAAGGTCAGCTTGTCATTGGGAATCACCAGACCGTAGTCCACGCCCACCACGCGGCCGAAGCCCCGGCAGGCTTCGCAAGCCCCGACCGCCGAATTGAACGAAAACATGGAGGCGATCGGGTCGGTGTAGCGCAGGTCGCTTTGTGGGCAGTGCAGACCGGTGGAAAAGCGCCACAGGGTTTCATCCGCGTTTGCTATGTTATTCGTAGCTGCTTGCGCTTGCCCTGCGGGCGCTACAGGGTCTTTTTGCACATAAACATTGAGGCGGCCGCTGCCGCGTTTGAGGGCCAGCTCGATGGCTTCCAGGGCGCGGGACTTTTCGACGGTGGAAATGCGGAAGCGGTCGGCGACGACGTCGAGGATTTTTCTCCGGGTGGCGACGGTTGAATTGGGGTCGGAGCCCGATTTCGTTTTAGATTTCTTTGCTCCGGCTTTGCTGCGTCCTGAATCGGGATCCGACCCCAATTCAACCTCCACTTCACGCTCGGCGTGGACGCGGGTGAAACCGCTGGCACTGAGCCATTGCGTCACTTCCGCAGCAGTGGTGTCGGCGGGCAGTTCCACCGGGAAGGTCAACACCAGGCGGGGATTGTCAGAATGAGCCCCCACGCTCCCTACTGCGTTAGGTTCGCTGCCCCCCAAGGGGGCTGCTTCAGCTTGGGGCGGCCCTGCGCTGAAGCGCTCTGCCCGTCGCAGCAGTTCGGCGTAGATGGACTCCGGTGTGTCGTGCTGTACCGGCTGCGCTGTCACCTTGTCAAACAGGCTGCCGGCGCGGGAGAACAGCAGTTTCAGGTGGTCGTTGAGTTCGGTCATGGTGCCCACCGTCGAGCGACTGGAGCGCACCGGGTTGGTCTGGTCGATGGCGATGGCCGGGGGGACGCCTTCGACCTTGTCCACTGCCGGCTTGTCCATGCGGTCCAGGAACTGGCGCGCGTAAGCCGAGAAGGTTTCCACGTACCGCCGCTGGCCTTCTGCGTAGAGCGTGTCAAACACCAGACTGGACTTGCCCGAGCCACTGGGACCGGTAACGACCGTCAATTCACCCGTGCGAATGTCGAGATCAAGGTTCTTGAGGTTGTGCTGCCGTGCACCGCGAATGCGGATGGTGCCGTGGGACATAGTGAATCTTCTTGTGGTGAGGGAGAAACATTCTAGGCAAGAGTCCGTCTCCCTGACCGATACCCGTTCAAAATTGGCCAAAATGGGTTTACCCTTGGACGTTACCAGTCACCCATTGCTGCGATCCATGAAACCAACGACCGTTGTGCGAAAAACCGAAGCCGGTGTAGCTGCTATCAAAACACGGGATAAGGCGCTATCGCCCCGCCAGCGTACAGTCCTCATCACCGCGGATGGCATCAAGCCCTTGCAAGCTCTTGCACAGGCCTGCACGAACCTGGAAGAGGCATTGCAAATATGCAGCGAATTGGACGACTTGGGATTTATTGAACGCGTGCCCGAAGCGGCGCCCATCGTTGCCGCGCGAGCACCGGCGGTCCAATCCAGCCCAACGCCAGCGCGCCCCGTGGACATTCTCCCCAACATACGCAGGGCTACGCGCGCACTCGAAAATTTGCTGGGTCCAGGTTGCGAGCCCCTGGCCCTGCAACTGGAAAAGTGCAAAACCCAAGAGGAACTGGTTGCCAAGGTGCAGGACCTGCGCCGCATCGTCGCAAGCATGCGATCTGAAAAGAAGGCCGAAGAGTTTGTGGCAGCGGCGCTGGGCAACTAGACCTCGCGCGCCATCGTTCCCCATAAAAAAAGACCCCCGTCACTTGCGCGACGGGGGTCTATTGCTAGCCAATCAGCCTAGTGGGCTGCACTCGCAGCAGAAGTCTTTCCGTCCAGGCTAGGATAGCGCACATGCTCAACCAACTCCTGAATGTCGCGGCCAGGGGCCTTGGTCAGCAGCGAGACAATGATGATCACTGCAAAACCCAGAGGCACACCGAACAGGCCCGCCGAGATGGGCGCAATATCCCACCAAGTATTGGCCTTAATGATTTCTGGTGTGATCGCGGAACCACCGTGGGTCAGTTTGTACAGCCAAGGTTGGGTCGTCACCATGTAGTAGAAGGTGATGCCCAACCCGGCCGCCATGCCCAGGGACGCACCCCATTTGTTGGCCCGCTTCCAGAAGATTCCCAACGTCAGCGCCGGGAAGAAGGCAGCCGCGGCAAAGGAGAACGCCGCCGACACCAGGAACAGAATGTCCGCCGGTTTTTGTGCCGCAACATAGGCCGCACACAGAGCCACCACCAGCAGGAGCGCCTTGGACACCATCACGCGACGTGCAGTCGAAGCATTAGGATCGATCACCTTGTAGTACAGGTCGTGTGACAGCGCATTCGCAATCGTCAGCAACAGGCCGTCAGCCGTGGACAGGGCAGCTGCCAAACCGCCTGCAGCTACCAAGCCCGACACAACATACGGTAGGCCACCGATTTCCGGCGTCGCCAGCACGATGATGTCGCCGCCGATGGAGATCTCGGCCAACTGCAAAATGCCATCCTTGTTGATATCAACCACAGAAAGCAGCGAGGCGTCCACCGTACTCCAGCGTGCAATCCACTCCGGCAACTGGTTAAAAGGCGTATTCACCAATACTGTATAGACCTCAAATTTCGCCAACACCGCCAGCGCTGGAGCTGTGAAGTAGAGCAGAAAGATGAAGAACAGCGACCAACTTACCGACTCTCGCGCCTCTTTGACTGAGGGCGTAGTGTAGTAGCGCATCAGAATGTGCGGCAGGGCAGCAGTACCGATCATCAGGCAGAACACCAGCGCCAGGAAGTTCTTGCGCGAGATGTCCTGTGCCGCTTCATCTTTGCCAGGGAACGGTTGCGCATGGCGAATCGGTGGCCCGGCCTTGGCGGCATTGGACGTGCGAGCCGCAGTGTAGGCAGCCTTGGCGGCGACTTCGTCCTTGGGCAGACCCGCCAACGCTTTCTCGGCGGCCTGGACATCTGGCGCTGGTCCATTGGCGGCCTTCAGGTCCTCAACCTTCTTCATGGCAGCCGCTTTGTCAGCGGCCATGGAGGCGGGCACGTCTTTGAGCTTCTCGACCGCAGCATCAGAACGCGCCTTGAAGATTGCGCGAACTTCCAGCTCTTTAGGGTCTTTCAGCAGCATTTCTTCTTTGGCAGTGATCTTTTCCAGCGTGTAGCCATATACCGCTTGGGGTATCGGCACACCAGTGTGCTTGACCGACAACCAAACCACTGGAAGCAAGTATGCAATGATCAGGATCACATACTGTGCGACCTGGGTCCATGTTACCGCTCGCATCCCGCCCAAAAACGAGCAGACCAGAATGCCGGCCAAACCTGCAAAGATGCCCACTTCAAACGCCAGGCCGGTCAGCCGTGTGGTGATGAGGCCAACTCCGTAAACCTGCGCAACCACATAGGTGAAAGAGCACAAAATGGCAGCAAACACGCCAATCAGCCGCGGCAGATTACCCTCATACCGTGCACCCAAAAAGTCAGGAATGGTGAACTGGCCAAACTTGCGCAGGTAGGGCGCCAGGAATAGCGCAACCAGGCAGTAGCCACCAGTCCAGCCCAAAATAAACGCGAGGCCACCAAAACCGGTGAGGTACAGCGTGCCGGCCATACCGATGAAGGAGGCAGCCGACATCCAGTCCGCACCGGTTGCCATGCCGTTGTACATGGCGGGCACGCGTCGGCCCGCAACATAGTATTCGGCCGCATCATTGGTACGGCTCATCACACCAATCCCAGCGTACAGGAGTACCGTGCCCGCCAGAAACAGGTAGCCAATCCAGTTTCTGGACAGACCCATTTGTTCGAGCACAGCCAGTACCACAACAAAACCGATGAACCCACCTGTGTACCAGGTGTAAACCTTGTTCAGGCCCTTTTTGAAGTCGCCTTGCGACTGCTTTTCACCACCAAACATACCCATTATTCTTCTCCTTCGTGAACATCGTATTCGATGTCAAGCTTGTTCATATAACGGGCGTAGAACCAGATAATCAGGCAGTACACCACCAAGGCGCCTTGCGCCGCAACCCAGAACGAGAATGGCCAGCCGAAAAAGATGAAGGTTAGTTCGCGGGCGAAATACACCACCACGAAAGTTACAAAGAACCATATCCCCAATAACAGGGCTGTTATTCGAAGATTTTTGCTCCAGTATTCCTGGTGCCTCGCAGTTAGCTGCATTGTTTGCTCCTCTTGTTAATAAAATAAACCACCGACCAACCTCAAACCAAACTCGCGACTTTCAGACCCGTTTCCCGCTCCAGTTGTGCCGCCACCTTGGGCTCAAAGCCCTTCAGATGCCGGATCACGGCACGGGCTTCCTCGGGCTGTTGCAAATCCACATGGACCCGGGCCAACTGGTACCAGCCAAACGGGCTCATGGGCTGTAGCGTCGTGTTGCGCTTGAGCGCATCCAGCGCTTCGCTCAGACGCCCCTGGCGCACCAGTACCAGACCCAGGCCGTACCAGGCACGGTCCATTTTTTCCTCAATCTGAAGCGCTGCGCGGAAGCCTTGTTCGGCGACCTCGGTCAGACCCAGCTCTTCGGCCACAAAAGCGTGGTTGAAGTGGGCGTTGGAGACCTCGGGTTGCAGCTGCAGCACGCGGGCGTAATAGTCCAGCGCAATGGCCGGATGCTGAGTCTGGATGGCGTCATAGGCAAGGCTGTTGAGCGCCAGCACATCGTCGGGCCAACGCTTCAACAACTCCAGAAAAACAGCCTTGGCAGCTCCACGCATTCCCAGAAACAACAGTGCCTTTGCCCGCCACACCAAAACAAGACGGTCCAGGCGGGAGCCTGGGGCACTGGAGGGGGATTTATCCAACTGGTCTATTGGCATGACGCTGCTCCTAACTGCATACAGAGGTCAATCTTGAGCTTGACCACCAGTACCCACGCCACCAACAGCCAGCTTGCGGCCGCCAGCGGGATGTGTTGATCAAGAATCAGCTTAGGGCTGAGTTTGCGGGTAATCCATAGAGTGGGTTTAGCCGCCACGTCCAGCAGTTGCCAGAAAACGTTCGTCTGCCGTTTGGCGCCCGCCAGCAAACCCAGAATGAAACGCCCGACGATAAACATCAACGAAAGTTCTACGAGACTCTTCAGAATCACGACTGTCAGCAACACATGTTTTCCGATCACAAGCACGATCAAGGCGACGCCACACGCAATTTGGGGGCCTCGGCTGACCGATTCCTTACGCCAGCTTAATGGACTCTTACGGAGATAGTGCTAACCCTATGCCGATTTCCCGCCATGTGAAAAAATGAAGGCTTTGTAAGGTCCACAAGGGAAAACACTTACTCTGAGCAACACAGCATTCCCCGGGAAAACACCGTCACGATGGCCCTCGCAGCCACCATAAAGATAAACTGCAGCATGCCTTCGAATGCCAACCCAACCAAAGCGACGACATCGGACTACTCACCAGCGAAAAGTTTGTTGGGCAACTTTCGCCAGGAACTGGCACAGCACCCGCCTTTTGCGCAGATGGCTGCCGACGATCTAGACTTCTTCGTTTTCCATGCCAAGCAGCATTACTTTGCGCCGGACGAAGTAGTTTTGCAGCCATCTAGCGGTACCGTGCAGGAACTGTTTTACATACGGCAAGGCAGCGTTACGGGCACCCGCGGTTTGGCCGAGCAAATGGGTGGTGCTTTTGAGTATGAAGCAGGCGACCTGTTTCCAGTGAGCGCCGCGCTGGCTGGAAGGGCCGTGACGGCGTCGTATCGTGCGTGCGCTGATACATTTTTGCTGGCCTTGCCCGTCGAATCCATGCATGCATTGGCACAGCGCAGCACCGTATTTTCCGAATACTTGAGCCAAAGAACGGCCAAGTTTCTGGAGTTGTCCCGCAAGGCGCTGCAGGCGGCCTACGCCTCACACGCTATCGCCGAGCAAACCCTGGAAACCCCGTTGGGTGTTTTGGCCCACAGGCACCCCGTTGCCTGCGGCCCCGACACATCTCTGCATGTGGCTTTGGGCACGATGCACAAGGAGCGTATTGGCTCGATGTTGATCACCGATCCGGCGGGTGTAGCCATGGGGATATTGACCCGCTATGACATTCTTGCCCGGATTACGCTGGCCCAGGTCCCGCTGGACGAGCCCATTTCCCGCGTTATGGTGCACCCCGTTTTGACGCTCACCACCGAGCACACCGCACAGGACGCGGCGATGCTGATGTCACGCCATGGGATACGCCATGTGCCGGTGACCGATCAGGGCATCGCCATCGGCATGGTCTCTGAGCGCGATCTCTTTGCCATGCAGCGGCAGAGCCTGAAGAGCGTCAGCACGGCACTGCGATCTGCCAAGGACGTGCAGTCGCTGCAGGTATCTGCCCGCGATATCAGCCATCTTGCGCGCAGCCTGCTGGGGCAAGGTGTTCAGGCGCGCCAACTGACTGCCATGATCAGCCACCTCAACGACGTGCTGACCGGTCGACTCCTGCAACTCAAGGCGGCCGAGCATGGCGTAGATCTCCAGCGCCTGTGCTGGCTTTCGCTGGGCTCCGAGGGACGTGACGAACAAACCATCGCGACCGACCAGGACAACGCAATCATTTTGGCCAACGATACCTCCGACGAGATTCGTGAAACCATACGGGCCTTTGCATACGATGTAAACCTTGCGCTGGATGCCTGCGGGTACCCGCTGTGCCGGGGCGGCATCATGGCCGGCGAGGCGGCATGCTGCCTAACCCTGGATGAGTGGTTGCAGCGCTTCACCAGCTGGATAGCCCAGGGCTCACCCCAGGACCTGCTCAATGCGTCCATCTATTTTGATTTCCGGCCCTTGGCTGGAGACCTTGCACTGGCCAGTGCCTTGAGCGCCAGCGTGATCAAAGCCGCCAGTAGCACGCCGCGATTCCTGAAACAGATGGCGGTCAACGCCCTGACGCGCAATGCCCCCCTCAACTGGCGTGGGGCCATTGATGCCGACGATAAGGGCATGCTGGACCTGAAGCTGCAGGGCACAGCCCTGTTTGTCGATGCGGCGCGACTTTATAGCTTGGCGCACGGGATCAGCGCCACCAACACCCGCCGCCGCCTGGAGACCGTTGGCCCCCTGCTACAACTGCCCCAGACAGAGTACGAAGCCTGGGTCGGCGGATTTGAGTTTTTACAGATGCTGCGCCTGCGCATCCAGCTGGAAGGCCAAACAACGGTGGAGGCACCCAATAGCATCCGTGTGGCCACCCTGAACGACATTGACCGACGCATACTGCGCGAATCCATGCGGATCGCCAGACAGTTGCAACAGCGCATGCAGCTTGACTATGAGCGCTAAGGCATGGTTTCAACGTCTGCTTGGATCGCTCAAGGGCGCGTCTGCCGAGGCTGCGCCGACACGCTGGATCATGCTGGATGTCGAAACCAGTGGGCTGGACCCCCGCAATGACCGCCTGCTAGCCATTGCCGCTGTTGGCATGCAGGTGAACTGGGCGTCTGGGACCATACAGGTCAACATTGGCGACAGTTTTGAAGTGGTGTTGCGACAGGAAGAGGTCTCCACCAAAGAGAATATTCTGTTGCACGGCATAGGCGCAGAACGGCAACGTCAGGGCATAGACCCCCGTGAGGCTATGGAAGCATTTATGCACTTTGCAGGTGGAGCACCCTTGCTGGCATTCCACGCGGCGTTTGATCAAGCCCTGATCACCCGGTATTTCCACAAACATCTCGACACCCAACTCGCCAACGACTGGCTGGATATAGACCATTTGTGCGCCGTAACCTACGAAAAGGTGCGCGCCCGTGCACTCGACGACTGGCTAGACCATTTCGGCATCCATTGCGCGGTGCGCCACCAGGCGGCCGCTGACACGCTGGCCGAATGCGAACTGCTTCAGCGCATCTGGCCCCGCGTTGCACCACAGTGCAGCAATTGGCGCGACGTGCAACGCCTGGCGAATCAGCATCGGTGGATCCAGCGCGCGCAATAGACGTTTGCGCCACAACCCGCGCCGTTTGCTACTTCGGCGCGCTGGCAGGAGCACTGCTGGCAGGAGCACTACTGACAGGGGTGGCCGCCGGAGCTTCCACATGCGTGACATCACCATGCTTCTCGCCACCCATGTCGATGTCCCCGCCCTTGCTAAGGATAAAAAGTGCCAACCCAGCAAAGACAATGAAGCCTACAGCAATCTTCCACATACACATTTCCTTTAAAAAAAGTGGGCTCCCACAAGAGAGCCCATCCGATGCGCCGGTCCAGGACCGGACCGGCGTTGACTTTACCAAAGACGATCAGTCGTTGGCGTAGATGTCCACGTCTTTGGTTTCCTTGACGAACAGCATGCCAACCACGAAGGTCATACCAGCCACGATGATGGGGTACCACAAACCGTTGTACATATTGCCGGTCTGCGCCACGATGGCAAACGCCGTGGTGGGCAGCAAACCACCGAACCAGCCGTTACCAATGTGGTAGGGCAGGCTCATGGACGTGTAGCGAATACGGGTCGGGAACATTTCCACCAGCATGGCAGCGATGGGGCCATACACCATGGTCACCAGAATCACCAGGTAGGTGAGGATCACCACGACCATGACCTTGTCAAACTTGGCCATATCAGCTTTGGCGGGATAGCCAGCTGCCTTCAACGCCGCACCCAGATTGGCACCCAACAAAATGCCACCAGCGGTCTTCTCGTTGCTGACATCGGCCACAGCCTTCTTGGCCGCGTCAACGGCCTTCGGATCCTGAGGCTGGGTGGCGGACACTTCAGCCAGCTTGGCTTCGGCTTTGGCCTTGGCGGCAGCAATATCTTCAGGCGTGTACTTCACCTTCACCACGGTTTCGCCAACCTTGATGGTGGCGGGCGTTCCCGCAGGCGCTGCGATGTTGTCGTAGCTCACCGAGGCACCGGCCAGACGCTGCTTGGCAATGTCGCACGAGCTGGTGAACTTGACGGTACCGGTCGGGTTGAACTGGAACGAGCACTCGGCCGGGTCGGCAGTCACGGTCACCTTGTTGGAGGCTTGCGCTGCGGCCAGATCAGGATTGGCAGCCTTGGTGAGCGCCTGAAACACCGGGAAGTAGGTCAGAACTGCCAGCAGGCAACCGGCCATGATGATGGGCTTGCGGCCGATTTTGTCCGACCAGGCGCCAAACACAATGAAAAATGGTGTGCCAATGATCAGAGAAATGGCAACCATGATGTTGGCCGTGGCGCCGTCCACCTTCAACGCTTGCGTCAGGAAGAACAGCGCATAGAACTGACCCGAGTACCAGACCACGGCCTGGCCAGCGGTCAAACCGATGAGCGCCAGAATCACGATCTTCAGATTTTTCCACTCTCCGAACGACTCGGACAGGGGTGCCTTGGAGGTCTTGCCTTCCGCTTTCATCTTGGCAAACGCAGGTGACTCGTTCATGCTCAAGCGGATGTAGACCGACACGGCCAGCAACAGAATGGACACAATGAAAGGCACGCGCCAACCCCAATCGGCAAAAGCTGCTTCGCCGATCAAGGTACGGGTTCCCAGAATCACCATCAGCGACAGGAACAGACCCAACGTGGCTGTGGTCTGAATCCAGGAGGTATAAGCACCGCGCTTGCCTTGGGGCGAGTGCTCGGCCACGTAGGTAGCAGCGCCGCCATACTCACCACCGAGCGCGAGGCCTTGCAACATGCGCAACGCAATCAAAATGACCGGAGCGGCCACACCGATCGATGCGTAGTTGGGCAAAATACCCACGATGAAGGTCGACACACCCATGATCAGGATCGTCACCAGAAAGGTGTACTTGCGACCGATCATGTCACCGAGCCGGCCAAACACCAATGCGCCGAAGGGGCGCACGATGAAGCCGGCCGCAAAGGCCAACAGCGCAAAGATGAAGGCGGAACCCTCATCCAGTCCACTGAAGAACTGCTTGGCAATAATGGCTGCCAAAGAACCGTACAGGTAAAAGTCGTACCACTCAAAAACGGTACCCAACGAAGAAGCGAAGATAACTTTCTTCTCTTCTGCAGACATCGGCCGTGCCGCTGCTGTTGCCATAGTTTGTCTCTCCAATAAAAAATATTTGCGTCGCCCAAGGTATTTGGGTCGACGGACTGTGGGGCCATGATCTGACCCAGTTCTGACTGCACACCAACAGCAACTTACCGCTAACTGAACCTCCGCTTACGAAATAGGCTGCAACCCTGATGCTTCGTTTCCCATTGTGATAAATCGCATCGTTTTGGGACTTTTTTGAGGGTTTACTGCCGCCTCAGAAGCCAAGGAAAGCGCCGACTATTTTTTCATCGCGTAAGGGCTTAGTCAGTAGCTCACAACACTATCGCGCCGTTGCAAGCCCATCCTGGGCAAAGGCAATCGAAGAAAACCTCGCAGGAGAAAAATATGATCGACCCGCTGGTGGCCAAAATTGAGGCCAACCCCAAGTACCATGAGTTGCGCAGAAAACGCAATTCATTTGGCTGGATGCTCACCATCATCATGATGGTGGTGTATTACGGCTACATCGCGCTGATTGCCTTCAACAAACCATTCCTGGCCCAACCGATTGGCGCTGGCGTGACCACGATGGGCGTACCCATCGGCATGGGCGTGATCGTGTTCACCATCGTCATTACCGGAATTTACGTGCGACGCGCAAACAGCGAGTTCGACCGCCTGACCGCTGAAATCCTGAAAGAGGCTTCCAAATGAATTCTGTGATGCGTATGTTCCTCGCCCTGGCGGCCATGCTAGGCGCCACGGCGGTTTTTGCCGCTGGTGCTGACTTGGGCCAGGTGGACAAACAGCCCACCAACTGGGTCGCCATTGGCATGTTTGGCACCTTCGTGGTGGCCACCCTGTTCATTACCAAGTGGGCCGCTGGCCGTACCAAATCGGCTGCCGACTTTTACACCGGCGGCGGCGGCATCACCGGTTTCCAGAATGGTCTGGCGATTGCTGGCGACTATATGTCGGCCGCTTCGTTCCTCGGCATTTCCGCAGCTGTGATGGCATCCGGCTATGACGGCCTGATCTACTCCATCGGCTTTCTGGTGGGCTGGCCCGTCATCACCTTCCTGATGGCTGAGCGCCTGCGTAACCTGGGCAAATTCACTTTTGCCGACGTGGCCGGCTACCGGTTCCAGCAAACCCCCATCCGCGTCTTCGCAGCGTCGGGCACCCTGGTGGTGGTGGCGTTTTACCTGATCGCCCAGATGGTGGGCGCCGGTTCGCTGATCAAGCTGTTGTTTGGTCTG